>CATLDI010000041.1 GCA_949902805.1 uncultured Clostridiaceae bacterium | reverse complement strand
ATAGATTATTATAATAATAAAAGGATAAAGGGCAAATTAAAAGGAATGAGCCCTGTACAATACAGAGTTCATTCCCAAGTTGCCTAGTACCTAATCAAAAAATGTCCAATTTTTTGGGTTCAGTACAAAAGCGTTCTACTTTAGATAATATATTTTTATTATAGCATTTCATATGCTGCTATATGTATAGCATTATCGCTAGACTTACCTACATTAGTATCAAATAATACTTTTTGTCCTTTTCTTATGTTTAAATTTACAGTATCATATACTGTACTTCCAGAAGTTCCTCCTATATATCCTACGACTGTTCCATCAATATTTATTGCTACTACACTTCTTGCTGCATTTAGATTAGTTTGTATATATCCCATAATTACGCAATCTTGACTTGCCTCATATTCAACGCCCATTTGTAAATCAGCTATTTTCTTTGTAGTATCTATGTACGTTCCTTTAGATTGTAATTTTGAATCTACTGTTTCATTAATTAATTGCTTTAAATCTTTTACACTAATTGTTACTTTTGCATCATCATTTGTTGCAATTAGCATTTGGCTATATAAATCATTTATTTGCTTTTCTTCTTCCTTTTCTGAATTTATATAACTTTGTTTTGCTAATTTTGATTTATTAAGCAGTCCATTTTCCCCTATAGATAAACTAATTCCTATTCCAGCTATTATAATTAACAAAATAATTGTTATTACTAGTGAAATTAATGTTATTCCTTTTATACTTTTCATTTGTATTCTCCTCTTTTATATTAATTATGTATATATTCCTACTCATTTTATCTTTCCTTCTCTTTCTTGTCAAATAAATTTCTTTATTTCTTGAGTTCACTATAATATAATGAAAATTTGGGTATATCCTTAAATTCTCATTTTTTCTTATTTATTCACTTTTTGCTTTTCTTCTATTATATCATCATATGTTTTTTCTATTGTTACTTCAAATTTACCATTTTTTATTGTTTCATCTGATTTAACTATAATATCTACTTCATATATCTCTTTTAATTTTTCTATATTTTCTTTTTTATGTCCTATTATGTTGTTTATATCTTCTGGGTTTGCTTTTATTTCTACTTCTTTTACTTTGGTATTGAATTTTTTTATTTTATATACTATTGCATCATACCACATACTTGCTTCTACTAATTGCCTAAATGCTGGGTGGTATGGTCCTGCTACTACTTCACTATTTTTGCTTCCTGGCTCACATATTTCGTCTGTGTTTTGAAGTCCTATTCTTATTATTTTTATTTTCTTTTTATTAAATAGGTTTGCTACTTCTTTTGAGCGTTCTACTGCTTGTACTACTGTTAGTGGTGTGTATTCGCCATTATTATAGTCTTCTTCTAATTTTGTTCCTTTTATTACTAATACTGGATATATTCTTACTATTTTTGGTTTTAATTTAATTAGTGCTTTTGCCGTGTTTATTTCATCTAATTCTGTGCTTTCTGGAAGGCCTACCATCATTTGATGTCCTAGTATGAAGCCATATCTATTAATTAGTTTTGAAGCTTTTTTTACATCTTCAAAAGTATGTCCTCTTTCTGCTTTTTTTAGTATATAATTGTTGGCAGATTGCACTCCTAGTTCTATTGTTTTTACATTATAACTTTTTAGCATTTTTAAAATCTCTTTATCTATTGCATCTGGTCTTGTAGATATACGTATACTGTTTACTAAGCCTTTTTCAATATATTCATTTGCCGCTTCTAATAGTTCTTTTTGTAATTCTATATCAATTGCTGTAAAGCTTCCACCAAAAAATGCTACTTCTACTAACTTATTATCATCTTTAAAATTTTCTAAGTAATATTCTATTGTTTTCTTAACATCTTCTGCTCTTACATTTTTTTGCTCTCCACTTATTTTTCTTTGATTGCAAAATACACAAGCATGTGGGCATCCTAGATGTGGTACGAATATTGGTATAATGTATTCTTTTTTCATCTTTCTTCTCCTTTCTCTATTCACTTAAGCCATTTCTTCGAAGTGCGGGCGGACACAAGGCCACGCCCCTACATCAAATCAGAGATTTGTACTATTCGCTTTTCACTTTGGTAATTCCTTCGAGGAGCGGGCGATTAATAATCGCCCCTACATCAATTTCTTCGAAATACGGGTCGCCGCCTTCGGCGATCCCTACATTATTTTCTTAACTGTTTAGGGCTTTTCTTGCTGCTTCCATTTCGGCGTTCTTTTTTGTTTTTCCTTCTCCTGTTGCTAGTATTTTATTATTGCAACTTACTCTGGCAGTAAATTTTTTATTGTGGTCTGGGCCTTCTTCTTTTATAATTTCATATTTTATATGAACGTCTCCATTAACTTGTAACTTTTCTTGTAATACTGTTTTATAATCTTTTTGTCCTACATTTTTACTAGCCAACACTGCCTCTTCTTTTAAATTTTCTATTATAAAACGTTCTGCTTCTTCTAAGCCTGCATCAAAATATATGGCTGCAATTACAGCTTCTACACTATCTGCCATTATTGCTGGCCTTGCTTCTTTGTGGCAAGCAAGTTCACTTTTTCCTAAGAATAAGAAATCACTAAAATTATGCTTTTTCGCAATTTTATATAAACTTTCTTCACATACTATTGTAGCTCTAACTTTAGTCATTTCTCCTTCTGATAGTTTTGGAAAATTATTATACAAATATTTACTAGATATAAATTCTAAAATGCTGTCTCCTAAAAATTCTAATTTTTCATTACTTGCAATATGTTTTTCATATGCATATGAAGTATGTGTTAATGCGTTTTCTAGTAATTGCTTGTTTTTGAATGTATATCCAATACTATTCTCTAATTTTTCTAAATTCATGTTTTCACCTTCTTTCATGTATATTATATACTATTATTATGGAAAATTAAAGTATTTTACTAAAAGTATTAGAACTTAATTTATCAATAATTACAATTCATATCTTAATTATTATGCACTAGCGCGAAGGAGTTTAAACGATATCTGTGAATTCTATCTATCAATAAAAGCATAGGAATTACCTATGCTTTATCTTTTTTCTATTCTACATGATCCTTGATGTAGTCTACTACATCACCTACTGTAACTACTTTTTCTGCATCTGCGTCTGGAATTTCTGTATCGAATTCTTCTTCTAATGCCATTATTAATTCAACGATATCTAGTGAATCTGCTCCTAAATCATCTATAAAAGAAGCTTCTAGTGTAACTGAGCTTTCAGTTACTCCTAATTGTTCAACTATTATTTCTTTTACTTTTTCAAAAATTTCTTCTTGTGTCATTATAATTACACCCCCTCTCAGTGCTATTTCTTTTGCTTGCATTAACAATAATACAACTTTATATAATTGTCAAGCATTTTTTTTATATTATTGCTTTTTATTTCTTCTCAAATTCTTCTATCATTCTATCTACTGCTTTGTTCTTTACAAATTGTTCTGCTTGTTTTATTGTAAATTCAAACAATTTCTCATCACTACTTCCATGTGCTTTAACTACTGGTTTTTTTACACCTAGGAATAATGCTCCACCATATTCTTTATAGTCCATGGTTTTAGCAAATGCTTTTATTGATGGAAGTGCTGGTATTGCACCTATTGTTGTTAGAATATTTTTCTTTAAGCTTTCTGTTAATGTTCTTTTTACTAATTTTCCAACACCTTCTACTGTTTTCAAGAATACATTACCTGTATATCCATCAGCAACTAATACATCTAATTTACCAGAAAACGCATCTCTTCCTTCAACATTTCCTACAAAATTTATATTTAATTCTTCTGCTTTCTCTTTTAATAAATTATAACTTTCTTTTACTAGTTCATTTCCTTTTGTTTCTTCTGTTCCTATATTTAGAAGACCTACTGTTGGATGCTCTATTCCAAATGTATTTCTATTATAAATAGTTGCCATTTGTGCAAATTGAAGTAAGTTTATTGGCTTGCAGTTTGTATTTGAACCACAGTCCATTAACATTAATCTTCCTTTGTATGCTGGCAAAATTCCTGCTAAAGCTGGTCTATCTATTCCTTTTATTCTACCTACTAAAAGTGTTGCTCCTGTTAAAAGTGCTCCTGAATTTCCAGCAGATATGAATACATCTCCTTTTCCTTCTTTTAATAAGTTAAAACCTACTACCATTGAAGAATCTTTTTTATGTTTTATCGCTTGTGTTGGTATATCATACATTTCTATTGTTTCTGAAGTGTGATGTATGCTAAGTTTAGGGGATATTTCTTTTATATCATTTTTACCATAAAACTCTTTTATTTTAGAATTTATGACATCTTTATTTCCCACCAAACATACTTCTGCTTCAATTTGATTTATTGCTTTTACTGCGCCCTTTATATTTGCGTCTGGTGCATTATCTCCTCCCATTGCGTCTAATAATATTACCATTTTGCTTTGCTCCTTTTATTATTTATAAATATATATTTTGTTACCATTTATTTTATAACTATAATAACAAAATAAATAACTATTGCAATTTTATTACTTATAGTAAATTATTGCAATAGTTTTCTTAACTTTTTTTGTAAAATTGACCATTTATTCAGTTTAATTATTCATTGGTGTCAATGGTATTGTATTTTCATTTCCATTATCTGTTGTTTTTGTATAATTTATTGTTATATATGCATAAGCTGTGCTAGCATCATCTCCTCTTGCATCTACAGCAATGAATACTTTAGATGTAGAAAAACCTATATTATACGCAATGCTACTTCCATTATTTTTGTTTTTTATTATTTCGTTTATATCAAAAATATTTACTTTATATTATTGTTCATCAAAAACATACACATCATAGATATTCCAAAATGTCCACACTGAATATTGAGTATTAGTATAGCTTTTTTGTTTTCCTAATGTTAATATTCCATTTTCTTGATCATATGTTTTAGTCATAACACGAATTTCTTCCTTATCTGATACAGAAGTCCACGTCATTGACTTATTTACAATTACAAAGTCATCTACATTAAACTCTTTATAATTGGTCATATTACTAACATCAATATTTTGAACATATCTTGAAGAAACATCTGTCGCAACTTTTATAAATTTTGAGTGAACTCCTGCAAGAAAAATTTTGTCTATATTTTGTGTCATTGTTTCTATTGAATCTTCTTTAGCTGTCTCTACTCCATTCTTTGTTAAAGATTCTGCTATAGCTTTTTTATAATTGTCAAATTCATTTTGTAGCTTTTTTAATTCTTCATCGTTATTTTGATTAGCAATTTTTATTCCATTTATTGAAGCTAGTTGTAAACTACTATTAATTTCAAATTCATATGGGTAATTATTTAGTTTTGTGAATATTGATGTTTTCTCTCCTACTATTACTTTTTCTTTATCTGCTATTTTACTTTCTAATGCTACATACTGAATTTCATTGTCTTCATATAAGGTATCTGCTAGTTCTTGCAATGTTGGCATTTCTTGTTTTTCTGCATATTTATTCATTTGGGCTGTTGTTATTTTTAGGTTTATTATATCTGTTGCTTCTTGTTTATTTGTTTCTTCTTTGGCTTGTTTTGCCCTTATGAATATTCCGTTATTTCCTAAACTTAAATATATTGCTACACTTGCTAGTATTATTAATATTATTATTGTTATTACTAATGAGATTAGTGTTATTCCTTTATTTTTCATTTGTTTATCACTCCTTCACAAATGAATTATATCATTTAATTTTTTCAATATCAATGATTTGTAATATTTTATTCTTTATTTTTTACATAATTTTATACATAAAAATAGAGCCTTCTTTAATAAGAAAACTCTATTTTTCATTTTATACTTATGCAAGTTCGATAACTGCTCCTGCTTCTGTGAATTTAGCTTTGATTTCTTCAGCTTCTTCTTTGCTTGCTCCTTCTTTAACTGTTTTTGGAGCTCCGTCTACTAATTCTTTAGCTTCTTTTAATCCTAATCCTGTAACGTCTCTTACAACTTTGATTACTTGGATTTTGTTTGCTCCAGCGTCTTTTAATACAACGTCAAAGCTTGATTTTTCTTCAGCAGCTCCTGCTACTGCTCCTCCAGCTACTGGTGCAGCTGCTGCTACTGCAGATACTCCGTATTTTTCTTCGATTGCTTTAACTAATTCTGCTAATTCTGCAACTGTTAAAGCGTCAATTTTTTCTAATAATTCTTCTATCATTTTTATTTCCTCCTAAATTTTATTTTGGATTTTACATCCTTTTTGTGATTTAAGTTCACTACTCTTTTTCTATTTATATTGGGCGAAATTTGGTATTTTTATATGTTATTTCCTACCGATTTAGCCCTACATATTACCTAATTATATATAATTAAGCATTTTCTTTTTGCATACGTACTTGATCAAGTCCGATTGCAAGTTTTGAAATAGTTCCAAGTAATCCACCTGCAAGCATTCCAAGTAATTCTTGTCTTGATGGTAATTTTGCTAAAGTAATTAATTCTTCTGTTGTCATTACTTTACCTTCTATTATACCACCTTTAATTTTATAAAAGTCATTAGCTTTAGCAAAGTTATATATTGCTTTTAAAGGATCTAAATATTCTCCTTCTGTTGTTATAACTGCTGTTGGTCCTTCTAAAACTTCGTCTAACGCATTTTCTCCGTTAGTGTCTAATGCTCTTTTAATGATGTTATTTTTTATTACTTTGTATTCTGCTTTTGTGTCTCTTAAAGTATTTCTTAAAGTTGTTGCATCCTCAACTGTTATACCTCTATAATCTGTTAAAAGTACTAAATTAGAGCTTTTAAATTTTTCTGCTAATTTATTTACTTCTTCTTCTTTTTGTTTTAATATTGCTTCACTTGCCATTTGTTTTTTCACCTCCTAAAAAATTTTGATGGCGGAGGTCAGATGTCTAATGTCGGATTTTTGGGTAGTTTCTCCGAAGTGCTGGGTCGCCCATAGGTCTGGCCCCTACATCTGTCTTCCATATAAAAAATCTAATCTTTATAGCCATGTACGGCATAAAAATTAGATTTTTTTGTTTAATCTCTCTTCTTTCTATACCTCGGTAGGGCTTAGCTTTATGCCTACTTTCTTTGGCTACTATAATTATTTTATTTTTGGTCAATATACATTCCAGGTCCCATTGTTGTAGAAATTGCAACAGATTTAATATATTGTCCTTTAGCTGCTGCTGGTTTTGCTTTTATAATTGCATTCATAATTACATCATAGTTTTCAGCTAATTTTTCTACTCCAAATGAAACTTTTCCAAAACCTAAATGAATAATGTTTGTTTTGTCTAATCTGTATTCAACTTTACCTGATTTAATTTCGTTTATGGCTTTTGTTACATCCATTGTAACTGTTCCTGATTTAGGGTTAGGCATTAAACCTTTTGGTCCTAACACTTTACCTAATCTACCTACAACACCCATCATATCTGGAGTTGCTACGATTACATCATAATCAAACCAATTTTCTTTTTCTATTTTTGGTATTAATTCTTCTGCTCCAACAAAATCTGCTCCTGCTTTTTCAGCTTCTTCAGCTTTTGCTCCTTTAGCAAATACTAATACTTTTTGTGTTTTACCTGTACCATTTGGAAGTACTGTTGTACCTCTAACTTGTTGGTCAGCGTGTTTTGAATCTACACCTAGTTTTACGTGTAATTCAACTGTTTCATCGAATTTAGCTTTTGGCATTTTTTCGATTAACTCTAGTGCTTCTTTTACATCATATAACTTATTTTTTTCAATAAGTTTTGCACATTCGTCAAATCTTTTTCCCATTTTCTTTCCTCCTTTGGTATTAGCGAAACTTTTAGTTCCTCCCATTTTATTACTAGTCAGCTACTACAACACCCATAGATCTTGCAGTTCCTGCCACCATACTCATTGCTGCTTCTAATGATGCTGCATTTAAGTCTGGCATTTTTTGTTTAGCTATTTCTTCAATTTGAGCTTTAGTTATTGTTCCAACTTTTTCTCTGTTTGGTTTTCCTGAACCTTTCCCAACTTTTATAGCTTTTTTAATAAGTACTGCTACTGGTGGTACTTTTGTTATGAATGTAAAAGATTTATCTTTGTAAACTGTTATAACAACTGGTATTATCATTCCTGGTTGGTTTGCAGTTCTATCGTTAAATTCTTTTACAAATTGCATAATGTTAACACCACTTGAACCTAATGCTGGACCTACTGGTGGAGCTGGTGTAGCTTTACCTGCTTCAATTTGTAATTTTATTAAATTACTAATCTCTTTTTCTGCCATTTTCTAGCACCTCCTTTAAGTTTTGAAGTATATTGATTTAGAATTTTGTTCTAAATAATTATAGATATATTAATAGGTTATTTAAGTATATACTTAAATTTCCTTATTAAACTAATTAATTTTATCTATTTGTGAAAAGTCAACTTCTACTGGAGTTTCTCTTCCAAACATAGATATAGATACTTTTACTTTGCTTTTATCTTTGTTAATTTCTTGAACAGTTCCTATGAATCCATCAAATGATCCTCCTGTAATTTTAACTGAATCACCTAATGCATAGTCAAATTTAACACTTGGAACTTCAAATCCCATTTGCCTAATTTCTTTTTCTGTTAATGGAATAGGGTCTGTTCCTGAACCTACAAATCCTGTAACTCCTCTTGTGTTTCTAACTATATACCATGTTGCTTCTGTTACAATCATTTTTACTAAAACATATCCTGGAAAAACTTTTTTTAAGTTTACTTTCTTTTTGCCATCTTTTATTTCTATTTGTTCTTCCATTGGAACTACTATTTCAAAGAAATATTCTTCTAGTTCTCTATTTTTAACTGTTTTTTCCAAGTCTGTTTTAACTTTGTTTTCATAACCAGAATATGTATGTACTACATACCACCTTGGTTCTGTATCATAACCTTTTATGTTTGTTTCTGGTTCTTGTCCTTCTATTTTTTTATCATCTTGAGACATTGGTACAAGCCTCCTTATTCTATTTTTACTACTCTGCTACAGTATTTGTAGTTTCAGTATTTTCTTCTACTGTATTAGTAATTTCTACTGTCTGATTTACATTATCTTCTACTGAGTTTGTAGTTTCTACTATAGATTTTAATTTGTTAATACCATATGTATTCATTTTTTCAAATGCAAAATCTAATACAAATACGATAACCGCAATTATTAACACTATTACTATAACAGCAACAGTATTGTTTACTAATTGTTTTGGTGTTGGCCATATTACTTTTTTTAGTTCTGCTTTAAAGTCTTTAAAAAAATGTTTTTTTTCTTTTTTCACTTTGTTATCTTTTGGCATTTTTTTTCCCCCTTAAAAAGGCTATTATTATTTTGTTTCTTTGTGTGTTGTACGTTTTTTGCAGTATTTGCAATATTTAACGATTTCTAATCTGTCAGTATTATTTTTTTTGTTTTTTTCTGTCATGTAATTTCTTCTTTTACATTCTGTACATTCTAATGTAATTGGTTCTCTTGCTCCTTTTGCAGCCATTCAAAACACCTCCAATGTCTAGTTTCTTTTTTATTTTTAAATATTTTGTCTATTTTAAAAAGCATATGCATTCCACATATGCTTTAATATTTTATCATATACTTTGTTATAAGTCAATATATAGATTGAATTTTTTCCACTTTTTAGGCAATTTTTTATATCATTTTCATAAGTTTTGGTATTATTTGTTTTTTTCTCGATAAAATTCCTTTTCTGTATATTCCTTGATGTATTCTTTCTATATCCATTGCTGCTTTTAATACTTCTTTTGCGCTTTCTGTATATAGTGCATATGAACCTTTTTTTACTATGTCTGTAAGGTATAGTATAAGCATCGAGTATCCTCTTGCATCCTTTATTTTTTCCATTGCTTCTATATATTTTTCTTTGTTTTCTAGCAGTTCTTCTGCTTCTAAAGTAAATACTTGTGCAACTCCTACTTTCATGTTGTCTATTTGGAAAGTTTTTAGGTCTGAGGTTACTATTTCTTCTGTTGTTTTTTTCGAAATATCTGTTCCTTTTCTAAACATTTGCATTACAAAGTCTTCTCTGTCTATGCCAGAAATTTCTGTAAGTTTTTCTATTGCTTCTATATCATATGCAGTTGTTGTTGGGCTTGTTAGGTTTAGTGTGTCTGACATTATTCCTGCTATCATTAGCCCTGCTATTTTCTTTGGTATTTCTATTCTAGATTCCTTATACATCATATATACAATTGTATTTGTACTTCCAACTCCCATGTTTCTAAAGTTTATTGGTTTAGATGTGGTTAAGTCTCCTATTTTGTGATGATCTACTATTTCTACTATTTCAGCTTCTTCTAAACCTATAACACTTTGTTCCATTTCGTTATGGTCTACTAATATAACTTTTTTCTTGTTTTTCTTTTTTATATCAGTAATTCTTATTAAGCCATCACATTTTCCTTTTTCATTAACTACTGGGTAATTGTTATAACCTTTTTTTGCACTTTTATTTAGTAAGGTATCTAAGTAATCTGATTTTCTTACACTTTCAATTCTGGCGTCACTTAATAATGTTTTTACATATGCACTTAGGTTTATTAATTTTGATGTGTAGAATGAATCGTAATTTGTAGATATTACATTTACTTTATTTTTTATTGCCAATTCTTCTTGTTCTTTAGTTAGTATTTGACCACCTGTTAATATTAATTGAGCTACTCTATTCTCTATTGCATAGTCTATTACCTTTTCTCTATCGCCCACTATTAGTATAGTGTTACTATCCATTTCTATATCAGTCATTATTGTTTGACTTCTATATGCTGCTACTAGTATGTTTCCTTTTACTTCATTATTACTTTTATATATTTCTTTTCCATTTAATGTTTCTTTTATATTGTTGTAAGAAGTTTCTATTTTATTAAAATTTCCGCCTATTAATTCATTTGCAATTGTTTTTAATGTGACTAGCCCTAGTAGTTTTTGGTTTTCTGCAATTACTGGTATAGCTGTTACATTTTTTTCTTTTATAAGTTCATATGCCTTTAGAATACTTACTTTTTCTGTTACATAGTAGTCCTTATAATATTCTACATCTTCTATTTTTAATTTTACATCATTTATATATTCTGGAGTTTTTATTCCAAAATATTTTAATACAAATTCTGTTTCGCTATTTATATTATCAAGTACAACAGGAATTGCTTCTAATCCTTGTTCATTTTTTAAATATGAAAGTGCTATTGCTGATGTTACAGAATCTGTGTCTGGATTTTTATGTCCAAATATATATGTTTTTTCCATTTAAATTCTCCTTTCTTTCTACTTTTACTTTATCATTTTTTTCTGTGTTTATTGTTTTCTATATTCTTAGGAAAGTCATCCACGATAGTTAAGTTAGCTGTTCGAACGTTAGTGAGTTACAGATAACTTATGCGTAGTGAAACGAAGAAGGTGAGTTTTCTTAGAATATAGTTATGGAAGAATTAGATTTTTCTAAAGCATAACTTATTCGTACGCATTAAAATGCTACGACTAAGAAATCTTAGCGAAGTATGAGCTTAGAAAATTTTATTCTTGTTTTCTATTTTATTAATTTTATCTTATATTATAATTTATTTCAAGATTACTATTTTGTTTCACTATTCATAGCATAATTTTTGACTTTAACGTTTTTTCTTTTTCTGTACAGAATATCCAAATTTTCCTATTTTTCTCCCTAAAGAATAATATCCTCCATTTGCATATGCTATTAAATTACATTTGCTTATATCAAATGCGCCTTTTTCATCTATATATTCACTTGAAGCATCTATTGATACTACTTCTGCTACAAATACATGGTGACTACCAAGCTCTTTTATTTCTTTTACTTTACATTCTATAGATACAGGGCTTTCCTTTATTAGTGGACATTTTACATGATTTGCTTTTTCTTTTGTTAAATGCATTTCTTTAAATTTATCATAATCTTTCCCACTTCTTACTCCACACCAATCTGTGGCAAATGCTAATTTTTCATTTGTAAGATTTATTACAAATTCTCCCGATTTTTTTATTAAATCGTATGAATATCTTTCAGGTCTTACTGATATATAACACATTGCTGGGTTCGTATTTAATATTCCAGTCCATGCTACTGTCATTATATTTGAATTTTTCATATCGCCTGATGTTACCATTACTGCTGGTATTGGGTATATAAATGTTCCTGATTTCCATTCTACTTTTGACATTTTTCTCTCCTTTTTAATTACGTAATTTTATTTTCAATATATTATATCATATTTTGCTTGCAATTTGTTAAATTTTATTAATTTTTTTATATTCTTAGGAAAATCATCCGTGATAGCGGTGAGTTTCCTTAGAAGATAGTTATGGAAGAATTAGATTTTACTAAAGCATAACTTATTCGTACGCATTAAAATGCTGCGACTAAGAAATCTTAGCGAAGAATGAGCTTAGAAAATCTTATTCTTGTTTTTTACTTTATTTTATCAATTATTAATTGATAATTAGTGTGCATATGTGTTAGAATATTGAAGTATAATTATATATTTTTTATGGAGGATTGATATGATTATTGATGTAAAAAAAGTTCAAATTCTTGTAACTGTTCCTAAAGACTATGCTCAAGAAATAAGAGATGCCATTTGCGGTGCTGGAGCAGGAGTTATGGGAAATTATACATATTGTAGTATGAGTATGCAATGCACTGGAAGATTTAAACCATCTAGCGAAGCTAACCCTTATATTGGTGAAAAAAATAAATGTGAAGTTGTAAATGAAGAAAGAATTGAAGTTGTTTGTGATATTAATATAGTAAAAGATGTTCTTAAAAAGTTAAGAGAAGTTCATCCTTATGAAGAACCTGGTATTGATATTATTCCACTTATTGATGAAAATGATTTATAATACCATTATATAGATTTAATATATATATATCATAATAATATATTTTACTTAATATAAAAAATTAGGACTATAAAATTTGCAAATCGAACAAAAATGTGATATACTAAATATTAGTGACAAGTAGTTTTATATTATTCATTTCAGGAGGAAAACGGACATGAAGGAATTGCGTAAAGTTAAATGGGGAGAGAATATTCTCAACGTATTCAAATTTGCATCTGACTTTTTTGAGGAGAACCCTGACGAAGAATGGGTAAAAGGTGACTTAGACGGTCGACCAATATACTTTAGAAAAGATGGTACTCACACATTTGAACAACCCTAAGCAATAAATGGAAAAGACGCCAACTTAGGCATCTTTTCCATTTACAAAAAATATTTTAATAATTAAATATTTTAAAATTTTATGTATTTGATTTATTTTTATAATTTTAGTCTATTTTTTGTTTTAATGTTATTTCAAATTCATTAAATCCATTTTTCATATAAAATTTTATAGCATTTTCATTTTTTGCATTTGCTGTTACTTTTAACTCTTCTATTTTATTCTTAAAACAATATTCCTTAAATGTATTTATTAATTTTGTACCTATTCCATATTTTCTGTATTCTTCTAATACAAACATATTATCTATTTCTGCTAACGATTTTGTTACATAGCTTCCTTGTATATTAATACTACCTGCCAAATAACCTACAACAATATTTTTATCTAACGCAATATAAACTATCTCATTATTTAACATATTAGTAAAATATTTTGTACCTTCTTGTTCAAACGTCCAACCAACTCTTAATGCTGGATCAAAATTACTATATTCTAATTCAAATAACTCATTATTTAAATTTTGAATATCTTTTAAATATGTAATATCCGCCTTTTTAATTTCTATATCCATACTGTTCTACCTTTCTTAATAATAA
>CATLDI010000040.1 GCA_949902805.1 uncultured Clostridiaceae bacterium | reverse complement strand
TTTTATCATAAAAGAAGTGAAAAAGATACAATTTTTTAAAAAATATATCGTTTTCGCTTGTTTGCCATACGAAAAAATAATATAATAAATTTATAAAAAAGGTCTTGACAAAAATTAGATAGTCAATAAGAACTCAAATTATAGGTTATATAGCAAATAGTGCAAATTGTGATAATACAATATCATTAATTCATACTGCTAAAGGAGCATTAGAAGAAAACAAAGCCATGATAGAAAGAATAATGTATTTAATAAATGGAATTGATGAGGGTGATGAGCAAAGTAAAATACCAGAAATACAAGCGTTAGAAAGTGAAATTGACTATATTTGTAAAACAACTCAAGCTAATTCAATAAAAATTTTTGATAATCCAATTAAAATTTATTATGATAATATTAATTATGAAGAAATTTTATTAGAACCAGTTCATACCCAAATTGACTTTTCAACAAATGAAACAATAAAAAAAGCACTTGTAAATCTTCAAGATGAATTAGAAAAAATTAATACCCAAACTAATGAACTCAATAAAAAAGAGGAAACTTTAGAAAAAATAAGACTAGAGTTAAATAAAAAGATTGAAGATTTATCTAAGCTTGAATATTTAGATAATATAGAGCTACCACAAGTAGAACTAAATGGAGAGCTAGAAATCGAAAAAATAGAAGTAATTAACCAAATGCTAAAAAATTTAGATGATATTAATAATTTGCTAGGCAATTCAGAAGAAAAGATAAGTCAAATACACTATAAATTAGTAGAGATACATGAGTTGTTAATACTCCCTGGTTCTGGCTCTATTAGTGAAGCAAATACAAAAAAAGAAGAAATTGATTTAATAGCAAATGAAATAGAAATAGTAAATGAAACTGTTACAATAGATTCTAAAGGAGAAAAAATAACTATTAAAATAAGTAATTTAAATACAAATTATTTAGGAAAAGATAATACTCCTTTATATTTAGATATATCCAATATAGAAAAAACCAAAGAATCAATAGAAAATGCAATTGAAATTGTTTCTTATGAACGAAGCAATGTAGGAGCTATAAAAAATAGAGCAGAGCATGTTAGAAATTATTATACAAAAATAAAAGAAGTTTTAGAAAATAAAATCAAAAATAAAGAAGATAGAAATAAAAGATTAGCTTTTGTAAGTTTAAAAGAAGTGCAATATTGCTTAGATGATATTAGGAAATTAATGATAACTAGTCAAACACAAGAAGGAAGAATAAGTAAGTATTCTATAAAGATAGAGATAGATCAAATATTATTAGAGATAAATAGGATAGCAACACATACTACTATAGAAGATGATGTAGGACTATTAAATGGTACATGGAATAAAAATATTAATGTAACATTAAATAATTTAGGAATACAAGAGATAAATAATGATACACCAGAAAATATTGAATCAGGAATAAAAAAGTTAGAAGAGAGTATTATCAAAGTATATGAAAATCGTAAAGCACTAGCAAAATAAATCTTTCAAATAAAACCTTGTAAAAGACAAGCTATTGTGATATAGTAAAGCCTAATAGGAGGAGAGAAGCCTATGTGGGGAGATATTGCAATAGCTTTTTTGTTAGCATTTATAACAACATTTGTGCTAACACCATATACAATTAAAATAGCCAAAAAAATAGGAGCAGTAGACGTTCCAAAAGATGAAAGAAGAATGCATAATAAGCCAATGCCAAAGTTTGGAGGACCAGCGATTATAGTAGGTTTTCTTCTGTCAACAATATATTTGCTAATTACTTCTTCAATAGAAGGAAACTTAAATTTATTTGGTGGAGAAAACTATTTTATAAAATTAATAGGCTTTTTATTAGGCATAATAGTTTTAAGTTTCGTATGTTTTTTTGACGATATAAAAGGAATACATCCACTAGTAAAATTAATAGGTCAAATTATAGCAGCAGGAATAGTAGTTGCTTTTGGTATACGAATAAATAACTTTAATTTGCCATTTTTCGAAGGAAATATAGTATTAAGTAATGTATTCTCAATAGTTTTAACAATGGGTTGGATAGTAGGAATAACAAATGCTATTAATTTAATAGATGGTTTGGACGGCTTGTCAACAGGTATAGCAATAATATCATCTGTATGTTTACTAATTATATTTGCACTAAACAATTCACCATTAGTAGCAATTATAATAATAACAGCATTAGTAGGAGCACTATCAGGTTTCTTACCATTTAACTTTAATCCAGCGAAAACCTTCATAGGAGATATTGGCTCAAATTTTATAGGTTTTACCCTATCAATAGTATCAATTCTAGGAATTGCAAAAACTGCAACAGCTTTTGTAGTAGTACTTCCTATAATAGTATTAGGCCTACCAATATTTGATACCTTATCTGCAATAATAAGAAGACTAATAAAAGGAAAATCTCTAAAAGCAGTTTTACAAGCAGATAAAGGGCACCTACACCATAAACTAATAGCAAAAGGTTTCACACAAAAAGAAGCAGTACTAATTTTATACGGAATAAGCGTAGCATGTGGAATGTTTGCTGTAATACTATTTGAAAGTGATATATGGAAGGCAGTATCATTTGCACTAATGGTAGTTGCAGTGGTATGCATTGGGTATAAAGAATTTTTCAAATTAAGAAAAGAAGAAAAAGAAGAGAAAATAAAGGAAGAAAAATAATGGGAATAAAAATAGGAGATAATAATAAAATAAAAAATTCAAATTTTATAGAAAAAGCAGAAATTAAAGTAGAACAAAGGCATAAAGATGGATTTTGGAAGCAAGTATTTGTTAATATAATGTCAAATCTCTTATGGAAAATATTAGGAATACTATTTTCATTTGGAGTGTTAGTAGCATTAGTAATGTTAACAAATACTCATTAGAATTTATTATAATAAAACTAAAAAACAATTGAAAATTATGTAAATGTGTGGTATAATGCAGTTATTAATGTAACTAATAACTATATTATACCATTTTTGGTAAGGAGGAATTTAATATGAAACGGAATGCTCAGAGTTTAAGTATTTGTGTACCAGGCAAAAAATGCATTAATCAATGTAAGTTCTGCGTATCATGTATGCATGCAGACGCATACAAAAACCAGATGAACGAAAACCTTCCTTTTTATGACCTCTATTTTGAGGATTATGTAAAAAGAATGATTTTCGCAAAAGAGAATGATGCAAATATCATGATGATTACTGGCGACATTGAGCCATTGCAAAATCGGCACTTTTTACAGACACTTGCAATGATTAACAAGTATGTACTACCACAAAGAAGTTGCAGTGCTTTCAACTGGATTGAAATTCAGACATCAGCAGTTGGTTTCGACGAAGGCTATGCAAGGTTTTTACGAAACACTGTTGGTGTAAGCGTGCTCTCACTTTCATTATCAAGTTTTGATGATGAAGTTAACTCAACAATTGTAGGGATGCCAAAGAATATGAAAGTAAATATTCAGAAAGTATGTGAAACTGCGAAGAAATATGATTTCACACTTCGGCTTAGTCTGAACATGAGTTATGGAATGTTATGGAGTACAGGAGAAAGGTCATACTCTACAATGATTCCTGCAATATTCTTGAAGGCAGAGGAATTGGGGGCAGACCAGTTAACCTTCCGAAAATTTTATGCAGATGGGGATAATGAACAGAGTAAATGGATAGAGAACAATGCAGTAGATGATACCTTTTTTGTAGCATTACACAATTATGTAAAAGAAAAAGGTAAGCTTATTGGAGTTCTACCATATGGATACAATCAGTATTCTGTTAATGGCATTTCAGTCGTAATTGATGAAGACTGCATGAATGAAGCAAAAGCACAAAAAGAAGCATCAAAATATTTTGTATTACGGCCAGACTGCAAGTTATATGATGGCTGGAACAAGGAAGATATCATCTTCTAAATCAAAATTCAGAAAAATTCCAAAATTAAGAGAGTAGATATTTCTACTCTTTTAATTTTGGATTAGGGACGTTTCAAAGTTGGAAATATTTATAAAACATTTTAAAAAATTTTTATAACATATTGACATAGAAGAAATATACAAGTAAAATACAAATATAAGTATTAACTAATAAACATAATTTGTTAAGACTATAACATAAAAGAGGCGCAATTCATCCTGTATGGGTTGCAGCTATCGGCGATCCAACACTTCGAAGAAACTACCACAAGCAAAAACAAATGAGAGGGGAAAATAGAAAAATGCAAAAAACAAAAGAAGCAAAAATGAAACAACAAAAGGTGAGCAATAGAATAATTACCAACCTAGGGGCAGGCCATGTATATACTAAAGGAATAACATTAATATCTCTTGTAATTACAATAATAGTAATGCTAATACTAGCCAGCGTAGCAATAAACTTAACCTTGAGCGACAACGGAATATTCACAAAAGCAAAAGAAGCAAGGGAAAAAATGGAAAGAGCAATGTTATTAGAAAAAATACAAACAGAAATACTAGAAAAACAATTAGCAAGCAAAGAAACAGGCATAAACAAAGGAGAGCTAGAAACAATTTTAGGAAAATATGGAGACCCACAAAAAGACGAAGAAGAAAATGTAACAGGCCTAAAACCTGAAGGAAAAGAAGAAATAATACCAATAGAACAAATAATAGGAAATACTAAAATAATAGAAGGAGCAAATGTAGAAGATTTATTCGATGAAACAGGAACAAAAGAAGGAAAGCTTCATATAGGAGACTTCATAAATTATTCAGCAGGAATATGGAAAGATACTGATATGACAACAATAGCAGAAACAGGTGTTGCACCAAATAATTCAACGGAACAACCATCAACAAGTTATCAATTTGGTGGATTTGCAGTAGGAGGAAGTAAAGATGGAAATGCTCCTCCATATAATACAAGTTATGCATATGTTCAAGATAAAGCAACAGGAAGTGCAGTAACTGGATGGAGATTATTTGATGTAAGTGATGGAGTTATGACACTAATATCAGCTGGTTGTCCAGAGGATTATTACCATCCAAATGGAACAAATTTTGCATATATAAGTGAATATCTACTAACAGGAAATGTAAATAGTAGAGCTAATGCAACTAATTTAGGGTTAGGCACAACATATAAGGCAAGAAACTGGAATATGTATGTTAATAGTAATTATGGTGCAACAAGTGCAAGTGTTCTAACAAAAGCTAAATTAGATGCTTGGTACACAAAATATACTACTAACACAGCAAGTGTTAATACTTATGACAATACAACCTTTCAAAAAATCTATAAAACCAGTCCAGATTGTGTAAACAATGGAATGTATGAAACATTAATAGATAACTACTCATGTTACTGGCTTTCGGCGGCTTACCTCAGCCACAGCATGTCTTTTGTGAGACCTAGCAGCATGTTTATAGACTGTGACGGCTACAACCGTGCATACGGCGTCCGCGTCCTAGTTTCTCTATCATCTGAAGTCAAATTATCAGAAAAAGCAGTAGGAACAAAAACAGTAGAAAGTAGAAGTAATGAATATACATATAATGTATGGAATTTAGTAACGAAATAGAAAGCCGAGAGGGCCTTGCGTTCGCTTGGATTATGTGGGGCATTATGGGAATAATAACTATGATTAAAGCTATTAATAAAATACACGAAAAAGAGTAAGTGCCCAATAAAAAGGAGTATAAACCTTCTATAATTTTTGATGTAAAATAAGTACATCAAAAATTATAGAAGGTTTTTATTATGCTCAAAATCATAATAAAAACACCCACATAAATACAATAAAAAGATGACAAATAGTATAAGTTATATAAAAATTAGAAAAAACTATTGACAAAAACAGATATTATCAATATAATAATAACAGAAATACTTATTAATAAAATGATAATATCAAACAAAGGAAGTGAGGCATATGAATAAAAAAGATACAATTGTTGTATTTGGAGGTTCTTTTAATCCACCAATAAATTCACACTTTTCAATAGCACAGCAAGTAGTAAATGAATGCGAGCAAGTAGAAAAAATTATATTTATACCTGTAAACAAAAAATATGAAAAAGATGGATTACTTGAAAATGAGCACAGATATAATATGTTGAAACTAGTTACAGATAAAAACGAAAATTTTATAGTATCCAACATTGATATGAATGGAAATCGCTCATTATACACAATAGAAACATTAGAAGAAATACAAAAACAATATCAAGATAAAAATGTATGGTTCTTAATAGGAAGTGATAACTTAAAAGAACTTCATACATGGAAAAGATCAGAAGAATTAGTCTCTAAATATAGAATTTTAGTGATGGAAAGAAACGAAGATAAAATATTAGATATAATAGAAAAAAATGAATTATTAAGTTGTTATAAAGAAAATATAATAAAATTAAATGAAGAAATAAGAAGTAACTTTAGCTCAACTTATATACGCTCACAAATAAAGAAACAAAAGAACGTTAGATATTTAATGCCTGATGAAGTTTATGAATATATAAAAAGAAATAATTTATATATGGAATAGTAATTGTAGGGGGCGTTACCTTCGAAGAAATAGCTTAAAAATAAGCCACCTTATGCATTTATATATATTAAAATAAAAATTGAACCCTCCAAGACAAGGGGTATTCCCCCGCCTCAAAGGGCTGTCGGGATTCAATTTTGATTTTAATATATATAAACACATAAGGTTACTCTACAAAATTTAAATACGATTTTTTAAAATGACAAAAATAATTATTTTAAACTGTAGGGGCTCAATCGGTGAGGAATACCACATAGGAATACCGAATTGCGCCCAAACTTCGAAGTAATTACTTAAGAGAATAGCGAAGAGTAAAAAATTAAAATTTTGAGAAAGGATGATATTTTATGATTAAAAACATTGAAAGAGAAGTAGAAGAAATCACAAAATGGATAAGGGCCTATGTTGAAGAAACAAAAACAGAAGGTGTAGTTATAGGAAACAGTGGAGGAAAAGACTGTGCTACAGTAATAGCATTAGCTGTAAAAGCTTTAGGAAAGGAAAACGTATTAACAATAGCAATGCCATGCAACTCTATAAAAGCAGACATAGAAGATGCAAAATTAGTATCAGACGCATGTGGAGTTAAGCTATTAAAAATAGATTTAACTGACACTTATCAAACACTAGAAAATGAAATCGAGAAAGTGATAGGAGAAGTAACTGAAAGAAAAGAAGAATGGAGAGGAAGAGAAGCAAAAATAAATACAAAACCACGTTTAAGAATGACAACACTATACTATGTAGCACAAAACTTAAACTACTTAGTAGCAGGAACAGGCAATAAATGTGAAGCCACAGTTGGTTACACTACAAAATGGGGCGACAATGCAAGCGACTTCAACCCAATAGGAGAGTTTACCGTAGAAGAAGTACTTCAAATAGGAAAATATCTAGGAGTACCAGAAAAAATAATAAACAAAGCCCCAAACGACGGACTAGGAGGACTAACCGACGAAGAAAAACTAGGAGTAACCTACAAACAAATAGCAGAGTATGTAGAAACAGGAAAAACCGAAGAAAAAGCAATGGAAATAATAAAACGAAAAGAAAAAGTATCAGCCCACAAAAGAAAACCAATCCCAATATATAAAAGGCTCAATTAGGGACAGTCCCCAATTGCCCATTTGTCTCAATTAGGGACTGTCCCTAATTGAGACAAATGGACAAAAAGGGACAACCCTTAATTGAGAAAACAAAAATATGAGCATAGAAATATGCTTAAAAAAATACAGTTTGATAGTATTAAAATAATAACAAGATAGAAGACGGAAGACAGAAGTCAGAGGTCAGAAATTAAGCAATTCCTTTGAAGAAATTACTTAATTTCCGACTTTCGACCTCCGACTTCTGACTTCCTAAAGGAGGAAAAAACATGAATGAAAAACTAAAAACAATAAAAAACAAAGGAAAAGAATTATTCAATCACATCTTCATAGAAGGACTAACAGGAATGGCCTGGGGGCTATTCTCAACCTTAATAATAGGCTTAATAATAGAACAAATAGGAAAACTAGTAGGAAACAATCAAATAGGAAACATGCTAATTATAATAGGAAAAATATGTAGCTCATTAACAGGAGCAGGAATAGGAATAGGGGTAGCAGTAAAATACAAAGCAACACCATTTGTAACAATATCAGCAGCAATGGCAGGCTTAATAGGGGCATTTGCTAGCAAAATATTAGCAGGAAGTGTATATGTAAATGGAAGCGTAGTATTAACAGGACCAGGAGAGCCAATGGGAGCATTCATAGCAAGCTTAGTAGGAATAGAAATAGGAAAATTAATAACAGGAAAAACAAAAGTAGACATTATACTAGTTCCACTATTTACAATAATAGCTGGTGGTGCCATAGGCTTACTAGTAGGTCCAGCAATTTCTAATTTCATGGTAGCGCTTGGAAATATGATTAACTGGGCAGTAGAGAAACAACCATTCATAATGGGAATATTAGTATCAGTAATAATGGGAATGATATTAACTTTGCCAATTAGTTCAGCAGCAATATCAATTATTTTAAACTTAAATGGTTTAGCAGCAGGGGCGGCAACAGTAGGGTGCTGTGCAAATATGATAGGTTTTGCAATAGCAAGTTACAAAGAAAATAAAGTAGGTGGCTTATTATCACAAGGAATAGGAACAAGTATGTTACAAGTACCAAATATAATGAAAAAACCAGTAATATGGCTACCAGCAATAATAGCAAGTGCAGTACTAGGACCAATATCAACGATTGTTTTCCACATGACCAATAATGCCTCAGGAGCAGGAATGGGAACAGCAGGTTTTGTAGGTCAATTCATGACATGGCAAACAATGGCAGGTACAGAAAGTCAAGTAACATTAATTATAAAAATAGCACTATTACACTTCATTTTGCCAGGAGTAATAGCATGGGCAGTTAGTTATTTCATGAGAAAAAAAGGAATAATAAAAGATGGAGATATGAAATTAGAGTTGTAAAAATAGATATATTAAATTTTTAATGTAGGGGCTAAATCGGTAAGGAATACTTCTTTAGGAATACCGAATTTCGCCCTTATATAATTTTAATATAGATATAAAATTGAAATTAATTGACAAAAGAGATATATAATGATATTCTTAAAATGATAATTAGAAGTTAGATGCCGGAGGTAAAGAATGAAAGAAGAATTTTTTAAACCATCAGTTACAGTAGATACAATAATATTCACAGTAAGGGACTTAAATGTGGATAACTATAGAAAATTACCAGAAAAAAAGTTTCAAGTTTTATTAGTAAAAAGAGCAGGAGAACCATATAAAGATAAATGGTCATTGCCAGGAACATTTGTAGGAAAAGAAGAAAGATTTGAAGAAGCGGTAAATAGATGCTTAGAAGAGAAAGCAAATATTAAAGACATTTATTTAGAACAATTATACTCATGGGGAGATCCACTAAGAGATCCAAGAGCTAGAGTAATTAGCACATCCTATATGGGATTAGTAGATACTGGAGATATTCAAATAAAAGCAGGGAAAAATGTAGAAGATATAGAGTGGTTTAATATAAAATTAAATACTATAAAAGAAAAAAGCAAAGAGAAAAAAGAAGGATACTACAAAACAGAAGAAATAGAGATAATACTAGAAAATAAAGATATAACTTTAAAGAGTAGAGTAAAAGTAGTAAAAGAACTAGTAAATGGAAACCTAATTGTATATACACAAATTCTACAATCAGACCTAGCATTTGATCATGCAAAAATATTAATATATGCAATAGAAAGACTAAAAAACAAAGTAGAATATACAACAATAGCTTTCAACCTAATGCCAGAAAAGTTTACACTAACAAAACTACAACAAGTATATGAAATACTATTAGACAAGCCACTACTAAAAGCAAACTTCAGAAGAAAAATAGCCAACATGGTAATAGAAACCGAAGAATACGAAGAGAATGCAGGTCACAGACCATCAAAACTATACAAATTCAACCCAAACTGGCAACCACATGTATTTTAGTGTCCATTGTGTCTATGGGGGACGTTTTCCTTTGGGTAATCTGTCCCCTTTAGACAGATAGTTTTAATAGGAAAACAACATTATATATTTATAAACAAAGGGGAAATATTATGAAAATATTAATAGCAACAAAAAATCAAGGAAAAATTGAAGGAGCAAGGAAGGCATTAGAAACTTATTTTGACAATGTAGAAATTGAAGGAATACCAGTAGAATCAAATGTAAATGAACAACCAGTTAATGATGAAATATATAATGGAGCAAAAAATAGAGTTAAAAACTTAAAAGAATATGCACAAAAAAACAACAAAGAAGCAGATTTATATTTGGCAATAGAATCTGGAATAACTAATTCCTTAGGAAGATGGCTGATTACTAACATTGCAGTAATTGAAGACAATAGCGACTTTGAAAGTTATGGCACAAGTCCATCATTTCCAGTACCAGAAAAGCTAGTACAAGACGTTATAGATACTAATTTAAGTGAAGTAATGGATAAAGTGTTTACAAAGGATGAAGAAAGGCATAATAGAGGTGGAGGAATACAACTATTAACACATGAAGAAATATCAAGAATAGACTTAACAAAAATGGCATTTATTATGGCCTTAACTAAATATATAAATGAGGATAAATGGAAATAAAATAATGCGGACAGTGTAAAACTGCCAAAAGTGTCAATAGGGACGGAGGTGTTTGACAATAAAATTGTCAAATACCTCCGTCCCTATTGACATGATAAATATGGTATGATTTATACCTATGTTATAAGTCGAAAGAAAAAACAATAATAATAGAAAAAAGCTATTTCCAAAAAAGGAAATAGCTTTTTTCTATATAAACTTATAAATTGCCTCAGCAAATCCTCCATCACCTGCAGAATTTTCAGTAACAAAATCGGCGGCCACTTTTACTTCATCATAGCTATTGTTAACAGCTACTCCAATACTAGCTACATTAAACATGCTTATATCATTAATGTTATCGCCAATAGCGAGTATTTGCTCTTTAGGTATGTTTAAGTAATTGCTCAAAGTGCTAACCGCATTTCCCTTAGAAACATTAGAAGTGGAAATATCTAAATATTCATAATCCTTATCTATAATATTATCACGATATTTTCCTTTCTTTCTAATATGTGTAATACTAATACCTTCCACCTGTTGTAATTTAGCTTTGAACTCCGACAAGTCCTCTACTGAAGAAAGAACTAACTGCAAAATTTGGGCATTTTCAGTAATTAAGGTATTACAAATATCAGAAACTTCCTTAATTTCTATTTTGCCAGGGAATAATAATGAATTCCTTAAATCCAAATATTCAAGTTTTTCACTTATAATGCCAGTATCAGTATTTGCATGTACGTGAATATCATATTCCTTAGCAAGCTCTAAGCATTTTATAAGGCTATTCATAGAAAGAGTCCTTTTAAAAATATCCTTATTAGTAGTCAAATCTACACAATGAGAACCATTTCCAAAAACACCAAAGTCTGCTCCAATTTTTTTACAGAAATCCTTACTAATAGCATAACTTTTGCCAGTACAAAGAGAAAAAGTAACACTCTTCTCTTTTAAATACAATATAGCCTGAACATTCCTTTCGCAAATAGGATGCACATTATCAATTAAAGTACTATCAATATCACTAGAAACAAGTTTAATCATACTTCATCTCCTTATATGTGAATTATAAAATTTAAGTTACATAAATATAATATCATAAAATATAGAATAAAACAAGTAAAATAGAATACTAAATTTTTTGAATATATATGATAAAATATAACTTACGAAATAGATATATGTTGTTTAATAACCAGAGAATAATTATTTGAAGGAGGAAGACTATGAAACAGGAAATCAAGGCAACTATAGTATTTATTAATCCAGTGAAAGAAAAGAAGACACTTAAAGAGATATTAGACGGAGCTTTTGAAAGCTCTAACTTAAGTTATGAAGCATCTAAACAAAGCAAAGTGAATGAGGATACTGCTGAAGAAAAAAATTCAGAAGTAATTAAAAATACTCCTAAGTTAGAAGTAGACTTAAAGAGTGTTGACTACTATGCGTAAGCGAGAAAATGACTGCAAGGAGGTAACAATATGGTATTATTAATCATTGGAGGAATGATAGCAATTAGCACTGTCTTGTACTTTAAATATTGCGAAATACATGAAAGTGTATTTCAAAGGTTAGGATTTACAGACAATGAAAATGTGAAATTAGATAATGTGAAATTTCAAAAGTTTTATCCCAAAAATGAAAATTAAATAAAAAGCTCTCCATATTAATTTTATGGAGAGTTTTTTATTACTTGAAATTATTAAAGTTATTTTAAGCTTGATTTTGTAGAAGTCTGTCCCTATTGACACAAAAATTGTCAAAAAGCTCCGTCCCTATTGACATTTTTTAAAAGTAAATATTATTAAGCATATCATTTTTCAAAGTCCATAAATCCTTAGATAAATCAACATAGTATTCATGTGGTTTTTCTAATCTTTTAACTTCATCCCACATAGTGTCTAACTCTTTTTTAGCATATTTTGCAATTTCTTTTAATGTAGGATTTTTATAAACTAATTTTCCATTTTTAAATATTTCTTCTTGTAAAGCTCTAACTGTATAGTTTGTAAGAGTTTTCTTTTTCCAAGGGTTTTGTGGATCGAATATTGTATAGTTATCTTTTGGAGTTACTTCATCTGCTAAAGTAATAACATCTGCTAAAGCTTTTTTTGTGTCTTTATCATAGAAACGATATACCTTTTTATATCCAGGGTTTGTTACTTTTATAGCTGTTTCACTTACTTTAATTTTAGGAGTGATTACTGAATCTTCTTCCATAGCAACTAATTTATATACTCCGCCAAAAACAGGTTCACTTTTAGCTGTAATTAAGTTTTCGCCTACACCAAAACTATCAATTTTGGCTTCTTGCTCTAATAAAGATGTTATAGAATATTCATCTAAAGAGTTTGTAGCACAAATTTTACAATCAGAGTAACCATTTTCATCTAATATTTTTCTAACTTTTTTAGATAGATAAGCTAAATCACCACTATCTAACCTTACAGCCTTTGGACGAATTCCTTGTGGTTTTAATACTTCATTAAATACTTTAATAGCATTAGGAAGACCACTTTCTATTGTATTATAAGTGTCAATTAGAAGTGTGCAATCAGTAGGGTAAATTTCAGCATAAGCCTTAAAAGCTTCATATTCAGAGTCGAAACTTTGAATCCAGCTGTGTGCCATAGTTCCACTTGCAGGAACATCAAATTCTTTTGCGGAAATAGTGCAAGAAGTTCCAACAGCTCCGCCAATAATAGAAGCTCTAGCACCAGAAACAGCAGCGTCAATTCCATGAGCACGTCTAGCACCAAATTCCATAACTGGAATATTTTTGGCAGCATTTACAATTCTACTTGTTTTAGTAGCAATTAAGCTTTGGTGATTAATAGTAAGTAAAAGCATTGTTTCCAAAATTTGAGCCTCAATCATAGGAGCTCTAACAGTAAGCAAAGCCTCATTAGGAAATACAATAGTTCCTTCAGGAATAGCCCAAATATCTCCAGTAAATTTAAAATTTTTTAAATACTGTAAAAAATCTTCTGAAAATTTATTTTGTTTTCTTAAATAATCAATATCATCTTCTGTAAATTTTAAATTTTTAACATAGTTAATAACTTGCTCTAAACCAGCTACTATAACATAGCCACCGCCATCTGGTATTCTTCTAAAAAATACATCAAAATAAGCAAGTTTATTATTCATATTTTTAACAAAATAACCATTTGACATGGTAAATTCATAAAAATCTGCAACTAATTCTAATTTATTATTCATAATAATTCCTCCTTTAAAATATACTTATTAATTTTATGATAGTAACATTATAATACTAAGTATATTAAATTGTCAATAATTTTATGCAAATTTATAAAAATAGTAATTTAAAACATTAAAATAATGATTTGTATGTAGGCGCGTGGACACTAAGTCTACTCATAATTCGAAACAATTATTTTAAAATCATGTAAGTTATTTAACTAGTACTTTTAAAGTGTAATTAATATCAAAAGTATAGAAACAAAATTAATTGATAAATGTTAAAAGGTATGTTATTGTAATATTAGATTAATTATACAAATAGTAAGTT
>CATLDI010000039.1 GCA_949902805.1 uncultured Clostridiaceae bacterium | reverse complement strand
AATCTTTTTTCTATGTATTTTTGAGTGTGCTTTTAAATTAATAATAATATGAATATTTTTTTAAAAAATGCATAAAATGTATTTACAGAATAAAAATGTTGTGTTATATTAATAAAAGTTAATTGAAAAGTGCATAAAATTTTCTGGTGATGATGACACAAGGGGAAATACCCGTTCCCATTCCGAACACGGAAGTCAAGCCCTTATGTGCCGACGATATTTGTGGGTTACCCTGCTGAGAAAATAGGTTGTCGCCAGGTTTATATATTCCCTTTTAGCTCAGTTGGTAGAGCGCTCGGCTGTTAACCGATAGGTCGTTGGTTCGAGTCCAACAAGGGGAGCCATTAGAAAAAACCTTCACGTTCGTGAAGGTTTTTAGTTAATAATGAAAAGTGAAGAATGAAGGATGCAAATTTTTTAGCTTGTTCGCTTTTTTTATTGTTTGATATAAGATATAATATATCAATACAAGGATGTGAAAAGATGATAACAATAATAACAAAAGAAGGAGCGAATATACAAATGTTAAAAATACAAAAACAAAGAGGGATAACACTAATTTCATTAGTAATAACAATAATAGTATTAATAATATTAGCAAGTGTAGCAATATATTTAAGTTTAGGAAATAATGGAATATTTATAAGGGCTAAAGAAGCAAAAGAAAAAACAAATAAGCAAGAGGCGACAGATATAATAAATTTAAAAATAACAACAGCTCAAATGAATAAATATGTCGAGAAACAAGAAATGCCAAGCCTACAAGAATTAGCAGATGTACTATATGATGACAATGAAATTCAATATGTGGCACTAGAAAGTAAAGTAGCAGATAAAGAAAAAATAATAGTAGGAGAGAAAACATCAATATATACAAAATTAAATAACTATCCCTATGAATTTGAAATAAATTCTTCACTACAACTAGCAAGTATTAATGGAATAAAACTATCAACAGTACCGTCAAATGATGACGATACAATAGTTTCAATGACAAAAGCAGAATTACAGAGTTTAATTGATACATCTATAAATAGTAAAATGAATAATTATTCAACAAGTGAAAAAAGAATAGGGACTTGGATAGATGGAAAGCCCTTATATCAGAAAACAATAGAATGTAATTATGGGAATAATGGAACGCCTGCTACCGACTATGTGTATAGTGAAAACAGTGGAATTTACGATATGGTTATGGTTGTTTCAGCAATGGGTACAAATTCTAATGGTGGTACAGCTTATGGAAATGTTTTAGGAGGCGTTGTTAGAACTAATGACTCTGATAAAGTGGGTGTATATTATTCAATGTCTATTCAAGCAATTGTAAGTGATGGCAATCTTAGTATAAATTTTGGTCATGGAACAAATAGAACCGATGTTAAACCAATAGTTACAATTCAATACACAAAAACATCAGATACAGCACCAACTGAATAAAAATATATATGACAAAATTAAAAATAGGGAAGTATATAATGGAAGAAGAAAAAATATTTGATATGTGCAGAGAACTTATAAAGTTACAAAAGCAACAATATGAAATTGTAAAAAGAGAAATAGATGGAATTATAAACAATAAAATAAGAAATGAAATGTATATTGAAAGAAAATTAGATGAAATGCTTGATATATTATTTTTATATGAAAATGATGATACACTACTAACATTTAGAAAGCTTTGTAGATACTACTATAGTATAAACCCACAAGCTACAGCTGATTATATAATGTTATACAAAGAACAAAACGACCCCGAAGGAGTAAAATTTGGAAACAAAGCAAAAGCAGCAGATGAAAAATCATACGAAAAAGAAATAGAAAGATAAACAAAAGAAGTAGTCATATTTAATGGCTACTTTTGCTATTCAAATTACTAAAAAACAAGCTAATGATAAAACCTAAACCTATCAATAAAACATTAATAACCGATAAGTTATTAGGTAATAAAATAAAAGTAGAGCCAATTACAAAACCTATTATAGAATACATTGTCTGAGAAGAAAATTTACTCATAAAAAAGTTTATAATATTTAAGAAAATTATGCATCCCAAAAATAAGCCTAATCCCATAGGAAATAAAACGCTAAAATTAAGTAGAGAAACAGCTTCTAAATATAAAGGGTAAACGGCAAGGAGCATAAGTATAACTGTGCTACTTACCCCAGGAAATACAACACCTATGGACATTAGAAAACCGCTGATAAATAAATATAAAAAACTAATATTAAAAATAGAAGAAGTATTAAAAGTATGCTCTACATATATTAATAATATAGAAAAAAGCAAAGTAATTATAGTATAAATTAAAAAATGGAGTCTAAAAGAATGCTCTTTAACTTCACTTTTTATTAATGTTGGTATAGAGCCTAAAATTAGCCCAGCAAAAATACATTTAATAATATTTTCATAGCTAGAAAAAAGGTATCTTAAAATGTTCCCAAATAAAAGTACACCAATGCTAATTCCAATAAATATTGGAAATAAGAAAAGAAAGTTTTTCTTAAAATCTTTAAAAATATTAATAATACTATTAACAAGTTTATCATAAATTCCAAATACTACACACAAAACACCACTACTTATACCAGGAAGTATACAACCTGCACCCAAAGCAATTCCCTTCAATATATCTATAACAAATTTCATATTACCTCCAATAAATGTTAAAGTATTAAAATTCACAACTATCGTTTAAAGTCCGCTCCCAGGGGTTAATATATTTTATTTTTTTCATTACGCCCTCCAAGACAAGGGGGATTCCTCCGCCTCAAAGGGCTGCCTAAGTCTCCATTACAAAAATAAAATATATTAACTCCTTCACGCTAGTGCATAATAATTTAGCAGTGAATTGTAATGTTAAAGTTTTACTACATATAAAATATTTACTATAAATATTGTATGAAAAAAATTATTGTGATAGAATAAAATAAAAAAATTAAGGAAATAAAAAATGGAAATAGAAAAACTAACAATAGAACAAAGAATAGGGCAAATGCTTATAATAGCTTTAGAAGAAAAAGAAATAACTGAAAGAACAAAAAATATTATACAAAAATATAATATAGGTGGAATTATATTATATAGAAAAAATTATGCTAATTACGAAGAAATGCTAAAACTTATAAATAAATTAAAAGAAATAAATAAACTAAATGAAATACCGCTATTTATTAGTATAGACCAAGAAGGTGGAAGAGTAAATAGAATGCCTTTTGAAATTTTAAATTTAAAAAGCGCAAGTAAATTTGCAAAAACAGGAAATATAGAAATGGTAAAAGAAAGTGCAAAAATAATTGCAGAAATGCTAGCAAAAACAGGTATAAGTATGAATTACTCTCCAGTATTAGATATTAAAAATTTTAATGAAAAACACGCTATAGGAGACAGATGCTACGGAGAAAATGAGGAAAATGTTTCAAAATACGGAATAGAATTTATGAAAGAATTATCAAAAGGAGGAGTGCTTCCAGTTGTTAAACATTTTCCAGGTCATGGTGCGACAAATCAAGACTCACATATGACATTGCCAGTTGTCAAAAAAAGTAAAGAAAAATTAGAAAATGAAGATATGGTTCCATTTAAAAATGCTATACAAAACGAAGCAGAAGCTATAATGATAGGACATATTTTAGTAAAAGATATAGATAAAAAATATCCAGCATCATTATCAAAAAAGATGATTCAAGAATATTTAGTAGAAAATCTGAAATTTAAAGGATTAATAATTACAGACGACCTAAAAATGTTAGCAGTTAGACTAAAATATCCATTAAAAAGGGCAGTAACATTTGCAATTAATTCTGGAAATAATATGATTATGATAGGAACGAAATATAAGAAAATAGAAAAAATAATAAAAACTGTTTCTAAAAAAATTAAAAAAGGAAAAATTGATATAAATAGAATAAATGAAAGTCTAGAAAAGATTGTATCCGTAAAGAAAAAGTATAATGTTAATGATAATGAAATAACAGGATTTAATATAGAGTATATTAACAAAAAAATAGAAGAATTGAATAGTAAAATATAAAAAAACACTTAGTAATTTTTAGTTAATTACTAAGTATTTTTTATTACATAAATTATTATCCTATAACAGAAAGTATTGAATTAAGCTGTTCTTTATATTTTTCTTCAATAAGTTTGGATGCAACCTTAAGACGATGAGCTAACACTTCATCAGTAGAAAGATCCTTTTCAGCTTCTTTATCAATTGTCGAAATATAAGGAATTTGAAAAGAATCAAGAAACGAATATCTAGGGCTAGCAAGATAGCAATTCCTACACTCAAGAACCTCTAAAACACATTTGCCGTTTGAATTAGTAAACTCTGCTACAGCATTATCACTACCAATATTTTCTTCAAAATATTTCCCAATAATTTTACCTCCTTAAATTATTAAGATTGGTTTATAGTTTCTATTATACTGCAATACTATCATAGAATTTCACATAAGTCAATGAAAAATAGTAAATAGGATAGGCACAATAAAAAATTTTTAGCATATAATTGGGTATGATTGAAACGGAACTAAGATTTTCTAAGCTCATTCTTCGCTAATAAAATCTAAGTTTCGCATCATTAATTTCTACGTCAAGTGCATTAAAATTTTTGTAATGTTTAAATAAGAAATGCACTTTCCTAGAACTTAAAGAAATTTGGAGGTACATATATGATACTAACTCTTTCTATATCAAGCTTTTTAGCTTTTTTAAGCTCGGCGGTATTTGTTGTAGGCTATATTTCTAGTAACAATTTATTCCCAGAGCCATTATCTACAGAAGAAGAAAAAATGTATTTAGAAAAAATGCAGGTACAAGGGGATGAAGAAGCTAGAAATATATTAATAGAAAGAAACCTAAGACTAGTGGCGCATGTATGTAAAAAGTATGTTAATACAAATGTAGAACAAGATGACTTAATATCTATTGGAACTATAGGCTTAATAAAAGGAATTAATAGTTTTAAAATAGATAAAAATGTTAAACTATCAACATATGTATCAAGATGTATAGAAAATGAAATATTAATGTATTTTAGAAGTAGCAAAAAAATAAATGCGGAAGTATCTTTAGAAGATACTATAGGAAAAGACAAGGAGGATAACACAATAACATTACAAGATGTATTAGAAAATAATGAAAGAAATATAGAAGAAGAAGTAGACTTAAAAATAAAAATAAGAAAATTATATGAAAAAGTAAAAGAAGTTTTAAAAGATAGAGAAAAACTAATAATAGAATTACGTTTTGGATTAGATGGAAGTAAGCCAAAAACACAAAATCAAATCGCAGAAATGCTACGGAATTTCACGTTCATATGTGTCAAGAATAGAAACAAAAGCAATAGGAAAATTAGCAAAAGAAATGGAAGATTAAAAAAATGGATATTTTTTGAAAAAATATCCATTTTTTCTTGCTATTTTTTGAAATTTATTATATCATTATATGTGTAAAAAATAGGAATAAATTACTTAGAAAGGGGCTATTACGCAATGAAGAAAACAATAGCTATAATTATCATTTTATTTTGTATATTTGGAGCAACAAGTGTGTTTGCAACCAATAGAGAAAGAAGTAAAAATAGTATTCAAAATGTAGAAAACGAAACTGTACAAAATGCAGCTGTAAGCAAAATAGTAGATATGAAAGATAAAGAGAAAAAAACATTAGAAGATTATAAGCAAGCATATGGTTCTGATACATATGGGTTAACAGCATATGTATTAAACAGAATTCAAATATATAGTATACCATTTTGCTTTCTAGGAATAGCACTTAGCGCAATATATCAATATGTGCTAGGAATAAGAAAATTAGATACAAGAGATAAAGGTTTTGCAATTATGATATCAGTAATAACAATATTTGTTATTGCGCAAGTATTACCACTAATATTTGCTATCGTAGTAAAAGGTTGGAGGGGTTAACAAATGAAAATATTATTTGCTGTAAGTAATGAAAGTATTTCTAACACAATTATTAAAAAGTATGAAAGTATGTATAAAGAAATAATTTCTAGTAAAAATGTTTATTACTTTAATGCAATATTAAAAGAATTACAAAAGGATAAATCTTATGACAGAATAGTTATAAGTGAAGAATTAGAGCCATTTACAAATAAAAACTATGACTCAATAGATAATTTCATTTTTGAAAAATTAGACAGAATTTCAGATGAAGCAGTAACAAATACTGGAGAAGATATACCAATTATATTAATAGCAACAGATAGAAGAACAGCTGGTGAAAGCCTATTAAGCAAATTATTTGGAATAGGTGTATATAGTACTTTAATTGGACAAGATAGAAGCATTGCAGAGGTTTGCAAATTAATAAATAAACCTCGTTCTAAAAAAGAAGCAAAAATATATTATAAAATAGATTCAAGCGATGTTGACTATAAAGCAGAAACAGAAGATGATGTTAGTGAAATAGAAATACAAAACATATTAACTCACTATAAAAGGTTAGGAAAAAATGAAGAAAAATATGTTGAAAGCTTTAATAGCATAGCTAGTCAATATACTGATGAACAATTAAAGCTAATTGTTAAATTCCTACCAATAGGAGTAAAAGCTGTACTAGAATCAAACTGTCCAAAATATCAACAAATAGCAATGTCTTCTGGTGAAAGTATGCACCTAAAAAGACAGCAACCATATAATTCAACACAAATAAATCCAAAAACAAACAAACCAAGAAGTACAGATAAAGCAATAGTAGATAGTGGAATAAAAATAGAATCAATTAAAGGTGTAGAGCCTAAGAAAATGACAAAACCAGTAGTGATTCCAACAACAGTATCAACTAAAAATGTAAAGAAAATACAAAAAAATACTAATAATGTTTTGGCAACAAATACAGAAAATATAGAAAAAGAACCAATAAAAACAAATAAAAAAGAGATAGTAGAACCAATAAAAGCAAATAAAGCAGAAATAGTAGAACCAGTAAAAAGAGGAAGAGGAAGACCTAAAAAAGTTGTAGAACAAAAAGCAGAAGAAATACCAGAACAACCAAAAAGAAAAAGAGGAAGACCTAAAAAAGTTGTAGAGGAAAAACTAGAAGAAATAGAAATTAAAGAAGAAAATGTTTTACCAGGTTTTGACACAGAAGAAATGATGTTTTCAGACTATGAAAATAATGAACAAGAAGAAATGTTGCCAGGTTTTGAAAACAATGACCAAGAAGAAATGTTACCAGGATTCGAAGAAAATGAGCAAGAAGAAATATTGCCAGGGTTTGAAGAAAATAACGAAGAAGAAATATTACCAGGGTTTGAAGAACATGACCAAGACGAAAACGTATTAAGCTTTGATAATGAAATATCATCAAAACAAGAACAAGGAGACACGTTCTTTGATTGGGAAGAACCTACCCAAATCAACTCAAATAGAAATATACAAACACATCAAAACAATATAATTAATGAAAACATAGAAGAAAAGCAAATTGGCAATTATCAAAATACATCAAACTATAACTTAGAAAACTTATTGACAGCAAACAAAAAAATAGTTGCATTTGTAGGAACAACCAAAAATGGGACATCATTTTTAATTAATAATATAGCAGAAACACTTTCAAACCAAGGAATAAAAACAGCAATATTAGACTTAACTCAAAATAGAAATTCTTACTACATTTATACAAAAAACGAAGAAGGACTTAGAAAAAGAGCAATAGAATGTATAGATAAATTAATAAATGGAGTTGCAGAAGGAATACCTGTTAACAAAAACTTAGATGTATATACAGCTTTACCAGGTGAAAATAGCAATTTAGAGGAAAGTGATAAAATATTATCTACATTACTAAACAACTACAACCTTATATTACTAGATTGCGACTTTAATACAAATTATGATTATATAAGAAAAATACAAGAATTATATTTAGTACAAAGTATGGACGTACTAACAATACAACCACTTACAGCATATTTAAGAGACTTAAAAGCAAAAAATGTATTAGACCCAAATAAATTAAGAATAGTAATTAACAAATATACGAAAGTAAGAAGTGTAACAGAAAAAACAATTATAGCAGGAATGGCATTTTATAATGACCCATCAATGTCATTTATGACAGAATTATTTAATAGAGAAAAAGTTCTATATACAATAATTCCATTTGAAATGCAAACATATTCAAAATATTTAGAAGGATTAATAAATTGTAGTATTACAACACACGGATATTCAAAAGAATTTGCAAACAGCTTAAAAAGACTATCTGAAATGGTATACCCATTAATAAATAATACATCAAATAAATATAATAATCCCAAATATAATAAATATGCAACAAACAACAATTTTTCAAATAATATGAATAATACATTAAATAAAATGAAAAGAGATTTTTAACATAAACAAAAGGGGAGGTGCAAACATTGATAATTGCAGTTATTATATTATTAGTTGCAATAATTATGCTATTAATGATATACAATATGCTTATAAGTAAAAAAATAGAAAAATACAATAGCTTAAACCAAAAAGTTGTAAGTTTAAATGTATTACAAGAATTTATGGATACAATAAGTGAAGAAAAATCAGCTAATGATAAAATAAGAAAAATAAATGAAATACTAATTGAAAAATATGATATAAAATATTCAACTATAGTAATATATAATGGATCAGAATATATTATAAAAGCAACTAATGTAGATGTAAAACATTGGGATACATTAAAAAATTTACATTCTGAGGAAATATTTAAAGATAGCATTGAAACAGCAACCCCTAAATATATAACAGTAGAAAAAGAGGGAGAAAGATTGCCATATCAAAAAATGGAATTTGGTAGAGCAAAATCAGCAATGTTTTTCCCATTATATATAGACAATGTATATATAGGATATTGGATTATAGAAAGTGGAAAGCCACATGACTTTGATAAAATAGATACAACTATACTAGAAGTAGTAAAAAACAATATTATTTCTGTAATAAAAACAATAGATAATCAAAATATAGTTGAAAATATAGTAAGAGAAGACAAGTTTACTGGTTTAAAATCAGCAGAATACTTATATGGGGAAGGGAAAAGAAAAATTGACCAATATACAACATCCTCTATATGTATGTTTGAAATAACAAATATTGTAGATATTAATGAAGAATATGGAAGACATACAGGAAATGATGTAATTACTAAAGTAAGTGAAATAGTACAACAAAGTATTTCTAAAGATTATATATTAGTAAGATACATGGGACCAAAATTTGTTATTGTATTTTCAGGAGCAGAAATAGAAGGTGTATCTGACTTTGTACTAAATATAAAAAATAAAATAGAAAATTTAAGTATAGAACAAAGTGAAGAAGATTTATATGAAGATGAAGAACCAGAATATGTAAAAGCTAAAGTAAATATGGTAATAACTACTTACTATAAAGGAACAGCAATAGAAGGAACAACAAAAAAATTAGAGGAATATTTAGAATTAGCACCACAAGGTGAGAATGATATAAATTATATTTAAGGAGGTACTTCATGACGAATGATGAAACAATGTGCTTTAAAATGCCAAAGGAAGAAATTTTAGATAGTAAAGAAATACTAAAAAAGGTATATGAAGCATTACAAGAAAAAGGATATAACCCAGTAAACCAAATAGTTGGATATATATTATCAGGCGACCCAACATACATAACCAGCCATAAAGGAGCAAGAACATTAATAAGACAAATAGAAAGAGACGAATTATTGGAAAAAATGGTTAAAAATTACATTAATATATAGAAATAGGAGAAAAACCAAGTGCGAAAACTAGGAATAGATTATGGAGATAGCAGAGTAGGTATTGCTATTACCGATAGCTTAGGAATAACAGCTCAAGGCCTAGAAACTATACATCATAAAGGAAATGATAAAATAGTACTAAAAAGGCTAGAAGAGCTATTTAATGAATATGAAATAGACACAATAGTAATTGGAATGCCTATAAATATGGATGGAACAAAAACGCAAAGAGTAGAAGTAACAAATAAATTTATTCATAAATTAAAGTGCAAATTTTCCAAAATACCAATAGAAGAAATAGATGAAAGATTAACAACAGTAGCAGCACATAAAACTATGAATTTTTTAGATGTAAATAAAAAGAAAAAGAAAAACATAGTAGACACAATATCAGCAGTATATATATTAGAAATATATATGAGCAAAATTAAGAATAGCAAACAATAAGTATACAATAAGCAAAAAAACAAATAATATAATTAATTTGATAATCATTGTAGAAATACAATTATTATATAAAACCTATAAAAAGGTAAAACGAAAGGAGAAAGAAAAAATGGATGAAAATGAAATGATGAATGGCGAAGAGGAACTAAATAACATTATAATATTAAATGACGAAAACGGAGAAGAAGTTCCATTCGAATTTTTAGACGTTGTAGAATTTGAAGGAGAAGAATACGTAGTTCTTTTACCAGTAGAAGAAGATGAAGAAGACTCAGGAGAAGTAGTAATACTAAAAATAGAAGACACAGAATCAGAAGATGAAGAATCTTATGTAAGTGTAGATGATGAAAATACTTTAAGTCAAGTATTTGAAATATTTAAAGAGAAATTTAAAGATGAATTTAACTTTATAGATGACGAAGAAGAATAGAAAACGGTGGGAGGAGGGAAGAAAATTCCAACCTCCTCTTTATTTTTATAATAAAAAAATTCTAACGTTCAATTATAATTCTATATAACAGTATGAATGGAATTTTCAATGAATAATGAAGAGTGAATAATGAATAATTAAAAGGAGATAAAATTAAAATGAAAAATTTAAGCAGTTGGTTAATAACAATATTTGTAATGATGTATTGGCTATTTAGAGTAGTTGTAGCAATAACAGGAAGTATGGGACTAGACTTTGTAATTTCACCAATAGATAATAATATAGAAATAGCATTATTATTTGTAGTTTTAGTATGCATACCATTTATATTCAAAAGAAAACTACTAGGAGCAATAGTATATTTAGGAGCATATGGGTGGTACTTTGGAAGAGGACTAATAGAGAATGTTATGAAAATAATAAATAACGAAAATACACTAAGTATACAAACATACACAGAAATGTTCTTTGCACTAATAGGAGTAGTTTTACCAATATTAGTACTATTTGATATATTACTAGATAAAACAAGAATGAAAAACCCAACAGATAAAAAAACAGATTGGTTCTATAAAAACGAACAATACGATAGAGAACTAGACGAAAGAGCAGACAAAAATAACTATAGAACATTATAATTCTAAGATTATATAATAGGGAGAAATAAATTTTATGAAACATGAAATGAAGTTAAACAATGGACCATTTAATAAAATAAAAAAAGAAGAACAAGCTTTTAGATAGTTCATGTATATAAATACTGAAAGGAGATACTAAATGACAAAATACTTTAAAAAAGAAGAATTAGATAATAATGCTATTTTGAATATATCTAACGCTTTGAAAGAAGGAAAACTAGTTGTTTTCCCAACAGATACTGTTTATGGAATTGGAACTAATGCTTATGATGAAGACGCATGCGAGAGAATATATGAAGTTAAAGGAAGACCTAAATATAAACCATTAATTGTTTTAATTTCAGATATTTTTATGCTAAAAGAGATTGTTGATTATATAAGTCCCGTAGAACAAAAATTAATAGATGCTTTTTGGCCTGGACCTTTGACAATAAAATTCAAGAAAAAGAAAGGTGCTTTACCCAATATTATATCAGCAGGTGATGAATATGTTAGAGCACGACTTATAAATGAAGGAATTATGCATAAGTTAATTGAAACTTCTGGCGTTCCTATTGTTGCTCCTAGTGCTAATCTTTCAGGAAACTTGACAGGGACAAAAATAAAAAATATTATTAGAGAATTAGGAAATAAAGTAGACTATATTTTAGATTGTGGAGATATAGAAAGTGATGATGTATCTACCATTGTAGAAGTAGAGGAAGAAAAAATTTTAATTATAAGGGAAGGAAAGATAAAAAGAGAAGAATTATCAAAAATTATCCCTTTAAAAAACTAAATATTAAAAACTTAAGGAAGTGAAAATTAATGAAAAATAGTAATACAAATAATCAAGGCAAAACTAACATTAACTGGGCGATACGGATTTTAGCAAAACCTATCACAATCCCTTATAAATAAAGGGATTAGTCAAAAAAAGTTTTTACATATTTTAAATAAAATTGTGGAAGGAGATGAAAATTTATGAATAAAAATTTAATTATAAGAAGTACGAGTGCTGAGTTTTTAATATTTGATAGACAAGTTCACAAAAACGGTATTGAGGTTAGATTTGAAGATGGGGATTTATGGATAACACAAAAAGCTCTAGGAGAATTGTATAATACTTCAAAACAAGATATTAGTTATCATTTAAAAAATATATTTGATATATATGAATTAGAAGAAGATTCAGTTGTCAAAAAATATTTGACAACTGCTTCTGATGGTAAAAACTACAAAACAAATTACTATAATCTAGATGCGATTATTTCTGTCGGTTATAGAGTTAATTCTGATAGAGCAATTCAATTTAGAAGATGGGCAACAAATATTTTAAGAGATTTTTCTATAAAGGGTTACAAGATAGATAAGAAAAGAATGGAAAACGGAACATTCTTTGATGAAGATTATTTCGATTCATTGCTTGCTGAAATAAGGGAGATAAGATTATCTGAAAGAAGATTTTATCAAAAAATTACTGATATTTATGCTACTAGCATCGACTATGATAGCCAATCTCCCATTACGATTAAATTTTTTAAAAAAGTTCAAAACAAAATGCATTATGCAGTATCCCATCAAACGGCTGCTGAAATTATATATAATAGAGCAGATGCAGAAAAAGAACATATGAATTTAACATCTTGGAAAAACGCTCCTAATGGTAAAATATTAGAAACAGATGTTGCAATTGCAAAAAATTATTTAACTAAAGAAGAACTAGAAGGATTAGAACTCATCGTTTCGTCTTTCTTAGATTTGGCAGAATCAAGAGTAAAAAGAAACATTCCTATGTCAATGGAAGATTGGAGTAGTTTATTAGATAAATATTTATTACTTGATAATAGAGATATATTAAAGGATGCTGGCAAAATATCACATGAAATAGCCTGTGACAAGGCACTTTACTGAGTTTGAGAAATATAGAATAAAACAAGATAAATTATATAAATCTGATTTCGATTTATTGTTAGAGAAAACAAGTAGTAAAGAAAGTGATAATAGTTAAAATGATAGAAGAGTATATAGATTATAATCAATGTAGTAAACTTGTTATAACTTTAAATAAGTTTTATAAAAATAAGTTAGAAATAGCGAGCGTAGAGTATCCAGAAAATCTCGAACATAAATCAGATAATTATTTCTTATATATGTTCTATTCTTGTCTTTTAGACTATGGGATGCGCTCAAAGATATATCATAAGAATCTAATTGACACTTATAAAAAGTATCCTGATATATTTAATCCCAATTATGTTATAAATATGAAAGAAGAAACTTTAAGAAATATTATTATAAATCACGTTCATCCAAGATATCCAAATGTTGCAACAAAAAAATGGTTAGAATTATCCAAAGAATTAGAACAATATGATAGTATTTTGGACTACTTAAAAAGTATAAATAGTTTTGAAGAACTTGAGTATTTTATTAGGAACATTAAAGGATATGGACAAAAAACGGGTGGTTTACTAATAAGAATAATATGTGATGCAAAGGTATGTAATTTTAAAAAAATTATAGACAGTATCCCTATTGATAGGCACGATATTGAAATTAGTTATTTAACTGGTGTGATTAATGAAAAAAAAGTAGGAGAGAAAGATATTAAAAATTTGTCAGATACTTATGTTAAAATTAGCAAGGAATTAGATATTAATCCTAGCGATATTGATAAATATTTATGGGATGTTGGAAATTCATTTTGCAATAAAAAGGAATGCGATGAATGTCCTCTTAAAAATTTATGTAAAAAAGGAAGTGATAATAATGGATAATAGACAAAATTCGACAATCAACTGGGATATCGGGATTTATGTAAAACCATAGTTAAAACATTATAAATAAAGGATTTCTTTAAAATGAGTTTTTACATATTTAGTAAAAATTAAAGAAAAGGAGATGAAAAAATGAACTATGAAATAAAAAAATTTACTATTACTAAGTATCAAGATATCAAAAAAATATATTTAAATTGTTTTGATAAAGAAAATAGATTTTCCATAATTATTTTATTAGTAAATATAATTTTTAAAAGAGCTAATATGTATATGTTATTAATTAAAAACGAAGTTGTGGC
>CATLDI010000038.1 GCA_949902805.1 uncultured Clostridiaceae bacterium | reverse complement strand
GTAATAAGCTCACAAATAGAAATTCACGAAAAATTTGGTGGAGTAGTACCAGAAATAGCTTCTAGAAACCATGTAGAAGCTATTTCAAATGTTGTAAAAAAAGCACTAAAAGATGCAAATGTAGAATTGAAAGATATAGATGCTATTAGCTGTACATACGGACCAGGACTAGTAGGAGCATTACTAGTAGGCGTATCATATGCAAAAGCACTAGCATATGCATCAAACAAACCACTAATAGGAACAAACCATATAGAAGGACACATAGCAGCAAACTATATAACACATAAAGAACTAAAACCACCATTTTTAGCATTTGTAATATCAGGGGGGCACACACATATAGTACATATAAAAAACTACAAAGAATTTGAAATAATAGGAAAAACAAGAGACGACGCAATAGGAGAAGCATTTGATAAAGTAGCAAGAGTAATAGGACTAGGATATCCAGGAGGTCCAAAAATAGATAAATTATCAAAAGAAGGAAAGCCATGCATCCAACTACCAAAAACACACTTCGAAAACTTAGACTTCAGCTTTAGCGGAATAAAAACAGCAGTAATAAATCTAAACCATAAAACACCAGACTTAAACAAAGCAGACTTAGCAGCAAGTTTCCAAAAAGCGGTAACAGATGTACTAATAGAAAATGCATTAAAAGCATGTGAAAAACTAAATCTAAAAACAATAGCATTAGCAGGAGGAGTATCAGCAAGCAGTTATATAAGAAAAAAATTCCAAGAACTAGAAGAAACAAAAGGAATGAAAATATACTACCCAGAACCAATCCTATGCACCGACAACGCCGCAATGATAGCCTCAGCTGGATACTATAACTATATAAATGGAATAACATCAAACTTAGATTTAAATGCAGTACCAAATTTAAAAATAACAGAGCCAAGATAAAAAAATTTTATGCCAAAAGGGACGGCCTTTTTTGGCACAAATCTGCCAAAGGGGACACCCCTTTGAATAAAAATTTAAATATTGAAGCAGGCAAATCATAAAATGAGTGAAAGAGAAGCTTCTCAAAAACAAAGAAGAATTGAATGGGAAAAAGGAATAAAGGTAGAGAGATTGCCAATTTTAACTATGAAAGAAGTAAATGATGAAGTAGCGAAAACAATTGAATAACAAGAAATATAGAGGATAACTATAAATTTAAGAGAGAAATTAATATTAAAGAAGGGGTGTCCCTTTTGGCAAATTTGTGCCAAAAAAGGCCGTCCCTTTTGGCACAAAAAGGAGAGAATATGGCTATATATGTGATAGGAGATTTACATTTGCCTTTTGGAGTAGATAAACCAATGGATATATTTGGTGGTGGGTGGAAAGGCTATACTGATAAATTAAAGGAAGATTGGAAAGAAAAAGTAGATAAAGAAGATACAGTAATTCTTGCTGGCGATTTTTCATGGGCAACATATTTACAAGATACATATAAAGATTTTGAATATTTAAATGGTCTGCCAGGGAAAAAAATACTATTGAAGGGAAATCATGACTATTGGTGGACTACATTAAAAAATATGCGAGAATATTTAAAAGAAAATGAATTTGAGAATATAGATTTTCTGTATAATAATAGTTTTGAAATTGAAGATAAACTAATAGTAGGAACAAGAGGATGGGCGCTTTTAGATTCTGAGAATAGTGAGAAAATGATTAAAAGAGAGTCAAACAGATTAAAACTTTCAATAAAAGATGCAATAGAAAAGTATGGGGATGAAAAAGAGTTAATATGTATAATGCACTATCCACCAATTACAAAAAATAAAATGAAAAATGAATATACTTATGATTCAGAATTTTTAGAAGTTATGAAAAAATATAATGTAAAAAAATGCTATTATGGACATTTACATTCAAGCTCTCATAAAGAAGCGATAGAAGGAAATATAGAAGGAATAGAATTTTACTTAATTAGTGGAGATTATTTAGGTTTTAAACTAAAAATAATTGACAAGTAAGGAATAATATGTTAAAATATTTAACTGTAAGCCGCCTGAGTCGGGCACAAAATGCTAATGAAATAATTAGCTGCCTAGTATTTTATGCTTAGCGAGTATACATATAAAGGGAGGTGTACGTTAATGTACGCAATAATTGAAAGCTGTGGAAAGCAATACAAAGTATCAGAAGGAGATGTAGTATTTTTCGAAAAATTAGGTACAGAAGAAGGTAAAAAAGTTACTTTCAAAGAAGTAGTATTAGTATCTAACGATAAAAAAGTAGAAGTAGGTGCTCCTTACGTTAAAGGTGCTAAAGTAGAAGGTAAAGTAGTTGAACATGGTAAAGGTAAAAAAATCATAGTTTACAAATATAAAGCTAAAAAGAACTACAGAAGAACTTATGGACATAGACAACCATATACAAAAGTTCAAATTACAAAAATAGCACTAGCTGCTGAAAAAACTGCAAAAGCAGAAGAAGTAGCAGAAAAACCAGCTACAACTAAAAAAGCTACTACAAAAAAAGCAACTGTAGAAGCATAAGTTAAAGCAAGTAAAATAATAAAGAGATATAAAAACAAAACCAAGAAGGGAGTGAGAAAACATGGCTCATAAGAAAGGTCAAGGTAGTGTTAAGAACGGTAGAGACAGTGAGTCAAAGCGTCTTGGACTAAAAAGAGCTGATGGACAATTTGTTCTAGCAGGAAATATCCTAGTAAGACAAAGAGGAACAAAATTCCATCCAGGAACAAATGTAGGAATCGGAAGCGACGATACATTATTTGCATTAAAAGATGGAACAGTTAAATTTGAAAGATTAGGAAAAGATAAAAAGAAAGTAAGTGTTTACCCAGTAGAGGAAGCACAAGCGTAAATACAAAAAGAAACTCTTAAATATAAGGGTTTCTTTTTTGTATGTTATAGGAAAAAATAAGAACTAGAAAATGACTTTCTATGCTAATATATTAAAAAGATTACTTTAAATATAGAAAAAAATATTTTTCATATCATGAATATACATAAAATGCTTGCATTTTATGTATATTCATGTTATAATGAAAATGTAATTACTTAAAAAACTCATATAACAATAAGAAAAGGAGACAAAAAAATGGCAGAAATGAGATCTTATGTAAAAGTTTTACAGGAGTTACGTGAAGACGTGATTGGCAGAGTTTCAGAGGCAAGAGGACGGGAAGCAAAAGCTAACGACACAATCAGGGAAGTAAGCAGCGAACATGAAGCTTCAACAGCTGAGCTGGCAAACATCAAAAAGTCATTCTCATTTGCTAACTGGTTTAAGGCGAAAAAGAAATCCGGTATCAGTGCAGAAGAGGCACGTGAGGAGGCAAAACGCTACAGCAATTACGCTGAAGTCGTAGATAAGATTGCAGGCGAAGTTCAGCAGATTGAAGAAGCGAAGACACTTGCTACTAAAGCTAAGGAAGACATCACAAAGAGAGAGTTCGTGCAGCAGAAGGTTGAAGACCTGATGGATGTACTTGGAATGATCGAGTAACTCGTAGGTAACAAAAATGAGTTGCAAAATAGAGTCGTAAATCGACTCTATTTTTGCGTTTATAAGTTTTAATAATATACTTGTAAAAAAGATAATAATTAGTTATAATATAGTAGAAAGAAAAAGAGGTATAAATATAGTGAAGTTTGAATACAAATTATGCTATCAAGAAATGAACTTTCACATTTATATGATGAACAAACATCAAGAAGAATATATAATGATATAAAAAATAAATATATAATAGAATTTAAGAAGAAAGAAAAATTCGAACAAATATATATATAATGGAGGAAATTAAATGTCAGAGAAAAAAAGAATATTAACAGGAGACAGACCAACAGGAAAGCTACATATAGGTCATTACTTCGGATCACTAAAAAAGAGAGTAGAAATGCAAAACTCAGGCGAATATGACCCATATATATTAATAGCAGATGTGCAAGCTCTAACAGATAACTTTAACAATCCAGAAAAAGTACATAAAAATGTAAGAGAAGTAGCGATGGACTATTTAGCATGTGGAATAGACCCTACAAAATCAACAATATACATACAATCAATGATACCAGAAGTAGCAGAACTTACAGTGTTCTATTCTAACTTAGTAACAATAGCAAGGCTTCAAAGAAACCCAACAGTAAAAACCGAAATAGCTCAAAAGAAAGAACTATTTGGAGAAAGTGTAACATATGGTTTTTTAGGTTACCCAGTAAGCCAAGCAGCAGATATAACATGTTTTGAAGGAGCATATATACCAGTAGGAGAAGACCAACTTCCATTAATAGAACAATGCAGAGAAATAGTAAGAAAATTCAATAGTATATATGGAGAAGTTTTAGTGGAACCAGAGCCAGTATTATCAAATGCAAAAAGAATAAAGGGGTTAGATGGAAACGATAAAATGGGAAAATCTTTAGGAAATGCAATATACCTAGCAGATACTGAAGAAGAAATAACAAAAAAAGTAATGAGCGCAGTAACAGACCCAGGAAGAATAAAAAAAGATGATAAAGGAAATCCTGATATATGTATGGTATCATACTACCACAAATTATTTAGTACAGAAGACGAAGTAAAAACAGTATGTGAAGAATGTAGAGCAGGAGCAAGGGGATGTGTAGCTTGTAAAAGACAACTTGCAAAAAACATATCAGAAACACTAAAACCAATAAGAGAAAAAAGAGCATACTATGAAGAACATCCAGAAGAAGTAGATAAAATACTAATGGAAGGAACAAAAAAAGCACAACAAGTAGCAAAAGAAACAATGAAAAAAGTAAAGGGAGCAATGAAATTAAGTTATTTTGAATAAGAAGACTGAAGTTAGAGGTCAGAATTTTAGCAACTTATTCGAAATAATAACTAAAATTTGATTTGTAAAATTTAGCCTAAAAAGATGTAGGGGCGATTAATAATCGCCCGCACTCCAATGTAATTACTTAAAAAAAATATAAAGGAAAGTAAAATGAAAGTATATATAACTAGACATGGCCAAATTATGAGTAATGTATTAAAAAAGCATACAAATCCATTTGAAGACTTGACAGAACTAGGAATTAAGCAAGCAAAAGAATTAAGTAAAATAATTAAAAATATAAATTTTGACATTATATATGTATCGCCATATTTAAGAGCAATACATACAGCAGAAATATTAAATACAAATAATACAAAAATTATAATTGACGAAAGACTAAGAGAAAGAAACTGTGGTAAATTAAGTGGACAACCAGTAGAAGACAATGCATATAGAATGGACTATTGAAATTATTATTCTATTAAAAACCATGGAAATGCTGAAAATATTAAGGATTTTTTTGAAAGAGTATTTATTTTTTTAGAAGAATTGAAAACTAAAAATTATGACAAAGTATTAATAGTAACTCACAGTGGAGTATCAAAAGCATTTTATGGATATTTCAATGGTATACCAGAAGACGGAAGCTTTTTTGATTTAGGATTAAAAAATTGCGAAATGAAAGAATACATTTTATAAAATGGAGGAATAAAATGAAAGTATATATAGTAAGACATGGTCAAGTTCCTCATAATGCTATAAGTCAATACAATACAGAGGACGAAGATTTAACAGAACTAGGAATAGCTCAAGCAGAAGAATTAAAAGATAAAATTAAAAATATGAAATTTGATATTATTATTTCATCTCCACTAACGAGAGCAAAACATACAGCAGATATATTAAATATAAATAACAATAAAATTATTTATGATGATATGATAAGAGAACGAAATTGTGGAGATTTAAGTGGAAAGCCATTAGAAGTAACAAACAGAGAGGAATATTGGAATTATTATACAACTATACAATATGGTACATCTGAAAATATAAAATTGTTTTTTGGACGAGTATATAAATTTTTAGATAAACTAAAACAAGAAAATTATAAAAGTGTACTCATAGTAGCACATAGTGGGATATCAAAAGCATTCTATGGATATTTTAATGGAATACCAGAAGATGGAAGATTTCTAAACTTAGGATTAAAAAATTGTGAAATAAAAGAATATACTTTATAGAAATGGAGAATAAAATGTTTACAGATTACGTAAAAATATTAGTAAAATCTGGTGATGGAGGGAATGGTGCTGTTTCATTTAGAAGAGAAAAATATGTAGCAGCTGGACGGACCAGATGGTGGAGATGGTGGAAAAGGTGGAGATGTATATTTCTATGTAGATCAAGACTTAAATACACTAATAGATTTCAGATTTAAAAAGAAATTTATAGCCGAAAATGGTAAAAATGGAGAAGGAAACCACAGATATGGTAAATCGGCAGACGACTTATATATAGGAGTTCCAATAGGAACAATAATAAAAGATGCTGAGACGAATGAAGTTTTAGCAGATTTGTCGGAAAAAGATCAAAAAGAGCTAATTTTTCCAGGTGGAAGAGGAGGAAAAGGAAATTCACATTTTGCAACATCAACAAGGCAAGCCCCTCGTTTTTCACAAGGTGGAGAAAAAGGAATAGAAAAGGAACTAATACTAGAATTAAAACTTATAGCAGATGTAGGATTATTAGGCTTCCCAAATGTAGGAAAATCAACCTTCCTTTCAAGAACAACCTCAGCAACACCTAAAATTGCAAATTATCACTTTACAACACTGGAGCCAAACCTAGGAGTTGTAAAATCAGAATATGGAGATAGTTTTGTAATAGCAGATATACCAGGAATTATAGAAGGAGCAAGTCAAGGAGTAGGGTTAGGAATTCAATTTTTAAGACATATAGAAAGAACAAGATTATTACTACATGTAATAGATGTTTCAGGTCTAGAGGGAAGAAATCCAGTAGAAGACTTTACAGTAATAAATAAAGAATTAAAACAATATAGTGAAAAATTAGCAAATAGAAAACAAATTATAGTAGCTAATAAAATTGATAGTATGCAAGATGAAACATTATACAAAGAATTAGAAAAAATGGCAAAAGAAAAGAATATAGAAATATTTAAAATATCAGCAGTAACAGGAGAAGGACTAAAAGAATTACTTACAAGAGTTACAGAAGTATTAAAAACTCTTCCAAAAGAAGAAATTGTAGAAATAAAACAAAGAAAACTATATACATTAGAAGAAAAAGAAGAATTCAATATAACAAAAGAAGAAGGAATATTTGTTGTAGATGGACCAGGAGTTCAAAGAATAATGAGAAGAGTTAACTTAGAAGATAATGAATCTATGCATTACTTCCAAAAATGTTTAGATGAGTTAGGGGTAAACCAAGCTTTAAAAGAAGCGGGAGTACAAGAAGGAGACACTGTTAGAGTAGTAGACTGGGAATTAGAATGGTATGATTAAAAAATAAAAGGGGGAAATAAAATGAAAAAGAAAATTATTATAATATCAGTAGTAATATTAGCAGTAGTTGTAATAGGAGTGATAGGATTTTTTGCAATGTCAGATTTAAGACAAGGAGTAATTATAAGAAAGGAAGCAGATGCTATAAGTAAATTAGATATAACAAAAAATGATATTGACATGAATATTAAAACAAAAGGTGATTATGCAGTAGTAGAAAAAACAATGAAAGAATATATGAATGAATATTCTAACAATTGCAAAGTAGTAGTAAAAGTTATTGAAGATGAAACAATAGCAAAAATACTAACAGCAGAAAATTATAAAAATGATGGTCCAGAATTCACAACTTCAAAAGAGTATATTGCTAAAACAAGAGCTGAATTTAATGAAAAAATGAATGCGCTAATAGATATGACGAGTGAAGAAAAAATGAAAGAAGCTATTCAAAATAAAAATTTAAGTGAAGAATTTGTAAACTTGTATAATGAATTAATGTTAGGAGACGAAATAAAAGTAGATTTACAACAAACAGTAGAAGCATTACAACAATCTAGTAAAACAATAAACAACGTATTCGATATACAAGAAAAAGTTATTGATTTATTAATAGCTAATAAAGGAAAATGGGACGTAAATAATAATGGCGAAATAGAATTCCAAACACAAAAATTAGTTAATGAATATAATAATTTAATTGGAAATTTATAAAATATAAAAAACTCTAATATCTAAACATTAAAAATGTCAAATGGAATTAAAACTTTTGTTTGACATTTTTTTGTTTGTATGATATTATATAAAAAATAAAAGTTAGGAGTGATATAAATGAGAACAAAAAAAGACCCTATGGAATTGAATAAAAGAGAAAAAGCAATATTAAAATTTATACAAAAAAACGTTGAAACAAAAGGATACCCACCATCAGTAAGAGAAATAGGAAAAGCAGTAGGCTTAAGCTCAACAGCTACAGTACATAGTTATTTAGCAAAATTAACAGAAAAAGGTTACATAAAAAAAGAAAACCAAAAAGGAAGAACTTTAAGACTATTAAAAGGAGTAGACAATAAAGAAGTAACAAAAGAGCCTAAAAATTACTACACAGGAAGGGAAATGGTAGAAGTACCTGTAATAGGAAAAATAACAGCAGGAGAGCCAATACTAGCAGTAGAAAATGTAACAGATACATTCCCAATTCCAATTGACTTTGTAGGAAATAGTGAAAGCTTTATGCTTACAGTTCGTGGAGAAAGTATGATAGAAGCAGGAATATTAAATGGAGACTATATACTAGTAAAAAAACAAAATACAGCTAATAATGGGGAAATAGTAGTTGCATTAATAGGAGATGAAGCAACAGTAAAAACTTTCTATAAAGAAAAAGACCACATAAGGTTACAACCAGAAAACAGCACAATGGATCCAATAATAGTACCAAACTGTGAAATATTAGGAAAAGTAGCAGGCGTATTTAGAAAAATGTAATTAAATAAGAATGGAGAATTGATATGACAACACTAAAAAAATTCCTAATGTATGGTTCTTGGATATTATTATTTTTTATATTTTCACAAATTATGATATATGTAGCTATAAATACAACATATAAATATAAAAATGTAGAAATATATTCAGCATCAATAACACAAGCAGAAGTACAAGCAACTTCAATAAATGGCTTCGCTAAAGGTAAAATAACAGCAGGAGCACAAAATAAATACATAAAAGTAGAGTGTTATTCAAAAAATGATGTTTTAATGGGAACAAAATACATAAAAATAGAAACTAATGAAGAACAAGAATTTGAAGTTAAATTTAATTGTAGCAGAGTAGATAATGTAAAAATAGAAATAGTAGATGAGATACCAAATGACATTACAGAAGAACAAAAAATATCAGACCCAGAAATGAACGCAGCAATGGTAATAACAGCACTAATACTTTTAATTAGTTTTGGATAAAATTAATTATTCTGTAAAAAAATATGAAAAAATCGACTTATTACAGTCGATTTTTTTATTCAATATTAATAATGTGTTCTTAATTCATAAATTATAATTTTTTCGTTTTTTATACCTACACCGTTATTAAATAAAGCAAATTCAACGATCACATTTTGTAAATTATGAATTATAATATATTGATAAATAAAATCAAAGTAAGGTATATCGTTTAATCTTAAAATCAAAGTAAGGTATATCGTTTAACCTTTTATCAAATATGTCAGTATTAAAATTGAATGTAGGTTTTCGTATAGCATCTCTTACAGAAGCACTGGGGTCTGTAGAAAGTGTTAAATAAACTTTTTCACTTGAAAAAATTTCTATTTCTCCAACTAATATTTGGTTTTCTACATAATTTACTGAACTTACATTAATTGTAAATAAATCATAGTCTTTTATCTCATTCAATACATCTTCAAAAGCAACCTTCAATTTAAAAATTCCACCTGCCCTTGATTTGTCTCTAATAGCATAATATGCCGCAGGATGATTAAATAAAAGATGTTTTACTCTTTCTTTGTCTCCTTTTTTAAATAATTAATCTGGAAACTTATTTAATTTAAGTTCATCAATTTTTTTTATACTTTCCAATTTATTTTTTATTATCATAAGTGCTGTCCTCCTAAAATTATTTAGAGATATATAATGCTTATGACCACCACTACTAATTATTCGTAAATCATATCATAATATAGCTAATAAGTCAATCAATTCATTTAATTTCAATGTGAACTATATATTTAGATATACAAAAAACAACTAGCAAACTTCATAGTTTGCTAGTTGTTATAACTTGGTGCCGACGGTGGGACTCGAACCCACATGGTTTCCCGCACGATTTTGAGTCGTGTGCGTCTGCCAGTTCCGCCACGTCGGCTTATATAGAACATATAAAATGTTAGCTACACATACTGACGTTGTAACTCACTTACGTTCGAACAACCTCAGCAAGTTCCACCACGTCGGATTATATAGAACATAGGAAATGTGTATTACTAACACTTTTATATAATAACAGAAAATAATAAAAAGTGCAAGGAAAAAAGCAAAAAAATAATGACACATATGTATTTTATTGTTATAATACAAGAGAAAATAGATAAAAGGAAATATTAATATGAAAAATAAAGAAATTAGAAGAAAAATAGAAGAACTAGCAGATGAGAAATATAAGGAATTTCATACAGGTCTATGCCCAAATAGTAATGAAATTGTAGGAGTTAGAGTACCAGTTTTAAGAAATTTTGCAAAAGAAATTGTGAAAAATGAAAATGTAGAAGAGTATTTAAAAGATGCTTTAGATAATTCTTATGAAGAAATATTATTACAAGGAATGGTACTAGGCTTATGGAAAACAAATGCAGAAAATTTTTGTACATATTTAGAAAAATTTATTCCAAAAATAAATAGTTGGGCAGTATGTGATGTATCAGTAGCAGGTTTTAAAATTACAAAGAAAAATATCGAACATATGTGGAACTTTATACAAAAATACCTAAAATCAGATAAAGAATTTGAATTACGTTTTGGCATAGTAATGTTGCTAGATTTTTATATAACAGAAGAATATATAGATAAAGTACTAGAAATATTAAACAATACAAAACATGAGGGATACTATGTAAAAATGGCAATAGCATGGACAATTCAAGTAGCATTTGTAAAATTTCCAGAAAAAACGTTTGAATTACTTAAAAATAATAAAATAGACGATTGGACATATAATAAAGCACTGCAAAAGATTATTGAATCATATAGAGTAGATGAACAGACTAAAGAGACAATAAGAAATATGAAGAGGAAATAACATAAACTAATTGACGAAATTATGTAAAGATGATATATTATATGCGAAACTATAAATAGAAAAGTAAAGAAACTCTAATAAAATAATTATTTTAGGAGGAAAACAACATGGAAAAGAATTTAAACACAACTAAGAAACTTGGAGTAAGTTTTAAAAGCGGCTATTCAAATTTAGAATTGCATGTTTATGGAGATACTATTAATGAACTTATTGAAGGATTGTCAATGCTAAGAGATGGTGCGTTCATTAACTACTTTGTTTTTAAGTTTAAAACTCTAACAGAAGAACAATTATTAAGGTTAGATGATATCATGCTTACAACAGATAATGCAGAAGAAATATTAGAATATGCTAAAAGACGAAAAGAAAAAATAAATACTCAGAAGTATCAAGATAGATTAATTGAACTTAAAGATATGAGGAAACTAGTAAATTTTACTGCATTTGCAATAGGAGTAAATATAGAAAAGACAGAAGATGCAGTTATAGCTTATGGAGATGTTGGAAAAGCAAATATGTTGATAAGAGAAATTGATAGTGTAAATATAAAAAAAATGAAAGAATTTATTTTTGAAAAAGGAAGAGCATATGAAGTCTATGACTATATACGGAACTTAAAAATAAAAGACATAGCAATAAACATTAATGAAATGCGTGAAGCTAAAAAAATAGTTATAGAATCTCAGAACATGCAAACAATTAGATTTTGGGCAAAAAGTATAGGAGATGTTGCCGAAATGGAAGATATAACTGTACAGTATGGAGATACATGGGATATGTATAGCTTTGCAAAAGAGGTAAAGAATGCAGATATTGAAAGAATTAGAGTAGAAATTGCCAAAAAGAATTGTAAAGAACTTATGCAAAGATTAAATTTAGAATTTCCAAAGCCAATTATAAAGAAAAGTTTCTTTGACAGATTTAATAAGTAAAAAACTAAAAAGAAAATAGTACAGTTTTAATAAAATTGTGCTATTTTCTTTTTTTCTCTTGTTAAAAATAAATAATATGTATATAATAATAAAAGAAAAATGTCAAAAAAAGGTGAAAAAATGTATTATCCATATAACTTAACAGTAGTAAAACCAAAAATGAATAAATGGAAAATATTTATAATAGTATTAATAGTAATAGTGATAATACTATTATCTATTTATGGTGGAATAAAATATGCTCAATATATGAATAAACAAAAGTATGAAGAAGAATTGCAAAAACAGCAAGAACAGTTAGAAGAACAAAAAAGAATAGAAGAAGAAAAAGAAGCCAAAAGACTAAAAAATGCTAAGCCTTTAACAGAAGAACAAATGGCAAAAATAGAAAATATATATTCTTCAGAAGAAAAAAGAGTATTTTTAACATTTGATGATGGGCCAACAACATCTGTAACACCATTAATCTTAGATTTGTTAAAACAAGAAAATATAAAAGCAACATTTTTTGTGCTAGGGAATAGAGCAAAAGCAAACCCAGATTTAATAAAGAGAGAATTTGAAGAAGGTCATTATATAGCAAATCATGGATATACTCATAAATACAGTAGCATATATAGTAATAGTCAAACTGTATTAGATGAATACAATTACACAGAAGGGTGTATACAAGAAGCTCTGCAAAACCCAGACTATCACTCAAGAGTATTTAGATTTCCAGGAGGAAGCACACGGAGGCTACTACAAGAATATAAAGAGTGAGGCAAAAGGATATTTAAGGCAAAACGGTATAGTTTCATTAGACTGGAACTCTTTATCAAAAGATGCTGATGGAGCACATACAAAAGAAAGTATAATGGAAAATATAATAGGAACAGTAGGACAAAAACAAAGTGTAGTTATACTAATGCATGATGCATACGACAAAATTTTAACGTATGAAACACTACCACAAGTAATACAATATTTAAGAGACAATGGATACAGCTTTAAAAATTTATATGATATATTATGAGGTAAATAAAATGGAATATGATGTTATCATAGTAGGAAGCGGACCAGCAGGTATTTCAGCAAGCCTATATACTGCAAGGGCGAATTTAAATACGCTTATTATTTCAAAAGGAATAGGAACTTTAGAAAAGGTAAATAAAATAGAAAATTACTATGGAATTGAAAATTCACCAACAGGGGAAGAACTACAAGAAATAGGAATAAAACAAGCTAAAAAATTAGGAGTAAAATTTGCAAAAGACGAGGTCGTTAAAATAGATTATGAAGGAAATTTTATAGTAGAAACTATAAATAGCAAATACAAAGCAAAAGCAGTAATATTAGCAACAGGAACTTCGAGAAAGCAACCAAAAATAGATGGAATAAAAGAATATGAAGGAAAAGGTGTAAGCTATTGTGCCACATGTGATGCATTTTTCTTTAGAGGAAAAAATGTAGCAGTATTAGGAGCAAAAGAATATGCACTTCATGAAGCAGAAGAACTTAAAAGAGTAGCAAATTCAGTAACTATACTTACAAACGGAGAAAAGCCAGTAGAAAATAGAAGCATAGAATTTGATGTAGAAGAAAAGAAAATACGAGAATTTCGAGGAAACAATAGTATAGAAGAAATACATTTTGAAGATAATACAATAAAGAAAATAGATGGCGTATTTGTAGCAATAGGAACAGCAACAAGTAGTGACTTAGCAAGAAAGATAGGTGCAAGAATAGACGAAAAAGGAAATATACTAGTAAATGGAAATATGACTACAAACATACCAAACCTATATGCATGTGGAGACTGCACAGGAGGAACTTTACAAATAGCAAAAGCCGTATATGAGGGAATGATAGCAGGAATGAGTGCGATAAAGAATGTGAAAAAATAGAATTCCCAATTAGGGACAGTCCCCAATTGGGACAAATGGAACAATTAGGGACTGTCCCTAATTGAGATAAATGGGACAATTGGGGACAGGGTTAATAAAAGAAAGAAAGGAAGGATTATTTATGAAAATTACAACTGAAAATTTTGAAAAAGAGGTATTAAATTCAGAGGTACCAGTATTGGTAGATTTTTTTGCAACATGGTGTGGTCCTTGTAAAATGATGAGTCCAGTAGTAGAAGAAATTGCGAAAGAAATGGAAGGAAGAGCAAAAGTATATAAAGTAGATACAGATGAAGAACAAAGCTTAGCAATAAAATATGGAATAATGAGTATACCAACTTTTATGGTATTTAAAAATGGTCAAGTAGTAAATACAGCAGTTGGAATGAGAGATAAAGAAGATTTAATTAAATTATTAAATAGTTAAAGATATTAAAAGATTAAAAATTAA
>CATLDI010000037.1 GCA_949902805.1 uncultured Clostridiaceae bacterium | reverse complement strand
TAATTAAGATAAAACTATTTAAAAACTTAGAATTGTAAAAATGTGGAAAGGATAAAATCATTATGAATTTAATAAATGATACTATAAATGAGCAAATAAGAAATTTAGAGAATTTAAAAGAAAGTAATTATTCAGAAAAAGTACTATCAATATCAAAAATACTATTAGAGTGCTTAAAAAAAGGAAATAAAATATTAATAGCAGGAAATGGTGGCTCAGCATCAGATGCACAACATTTTGCAGGAGAAATAGTTGGAAGGTTCCTGCTAGAAAGAAAAGCTTTAGCATGTGTTTGTTTAAATACAGATACTTCTGTTATGACATGTATTGCAAATGATTATAGCTATGATGACGTATTTTCTAGGCAAATAGAAGGAATAGGTAAAGAAGGAGACGTATTTATTGGAATATCTACAAGTGGAAATTCTAAAAATGTAATAAAAGCTGTAGAAAAATCAAAACAAATGGGAATTACAACAATAGGATTTTTAGGAAAAGATGGAGGAGAATTAAAAAACTTAACAGATGAAGCATTAATAATTCCATATAAATCCACAGCAAGAGTTCAAGAACATCATATAATGTCAGTACACTTAATTTGTGAAATTGTAGAAAAAGAAATGGCTGGTGATAATAATGAAAAATAGAGCATATATTCCAAACTTATTTATACATATAAATAACATGATGCAAAAAAATGAAATTTTAAGAAAAATAAAAGTATTAATGTATTTTATAGACTGGTTTTTACTAATTTTTACCAAAAAACCAAAAAAACAAGAAGGAAAGAAAAAAGTACTAATTATGTACAATTTAGCTTTAGGAGATGGAGCAATGTTCGCATGTGTTCTAAAAAACATTAGAGAAATATACCCTAAAGATGAATATGAAATTACAATTGCTTGTCAAAATGGATTAAATAAAATATACGAAAACATTGAAACAATAGATAAAGTAATACCACTAAACTTTACAAAATCTGCTGTACACTTAAAAGAAAGACTAAAAACAATTAAGCAATTAAGAAAAGAATATTATGATATTGTTATAGATCCAATAGGCCCAGAAGAATGTTCTACAAACGTTCTTATGACAAGAGTGGTAGAAGGAAAAGAAAAAATAACAGTATTAAATGAAGATAGAAAAACATTTTGTCCAAAGTTTGTAATTAGAAATGTATATACTAAAATAGAGAAAATTCAGGGTGCAAATATAGCATTATTGGAACATTATTATGAATTTTTTAGTATATTAGCAAATAAAAAATTAGAAATAGCATTTTGTGATTTACCATCAGAAAAGCTAGAAGTAGAGATGCCAAAAGAATATTTTATAATATACCCAAGTGCAAGTTCAAACTTAAAAAAATGGCCAATAGAAAGGTTTGCAAAAATTGCAGAAAAGATAGTAGAAAAAACGAAACTTCCAATGGTATTGTGTGGAACAAATGTCGATAAAGAAGATAATGACAAATTAAAAGAGTTAGTAACAAATGTAGAAATAATAGATTTAACTAATAAAACTAATATATTACAATTTATAGAAATAATAAAAAAAGCAAAATTTGTTATTGCGAATGATACAGGAATTTACCACATTAGCATAATTTCAGAAGTTCCAGTTACAGCCACATCAGGGGGATACACATATGACAGGTATTTAAAATATGGGTTCGAAAGTAAACATAAAAAACCATATGTAATACTACAAAAGGAAGAATGCTTTAATTGTGAAAACAGATGTAAACATAGTAAAGAAATGAATGATATATGGCCATGTTTAAATAGAATATCAGTAGAAGATGCATGGAAAGTAATAAATAAAATGATAGATGATATAGAAAAATAAGCAAGCTATGAAAGGGTTAGTTATTAATGAAAAAAATACAAGAAAATAGAAATGTAATTTGGAATATAATAGGAGCAACTACTAATGCATTTAATTCGTTAATTTTCTCAATTATTGTAACAAGAATAAATGGAACAAATGATGCAGGAATATTTACATATTCTTTTGCTACAGCATGTTTGTTATATATAATAGGAGTATATTCTGGAAGAACATTTCAGGTAACAGACATATCAAACAAGAACTCAGATACAGATTATATATATAATAGAATTGTAACATGTGTAATAATGATAATAATCTCAATAGGATTTGTACTAATAAAAGGATATGATATATATAAATGTATAATTTTTATAACACTATGTTTATTCAAATGTGTAGAAGCATTTTCAGAAGTTTTATATGGAATTGTTCAAAAAAATGGAGAATTATATAAAGCTCGGAATATCAATGACAGCTAAATCTGTTATATCAGTAGTAGTATTTTTAATAATTAATATGATAACTAGAAATTTAATAATATCATGTTTAAGTATTGTAATAATAAACATAATTATTATACTCGTATATGATTATAAAAATATAAAACAAGTAAAATTAATTAAAACAAAATTTTCAAACACAGCTAACAATAGGTTATTTAAAATAGGATTTTTTACATTTATGTTAACATTTTTAGGAATATATTTAATAAATAGCCCAAGATATGCAATAGATGATATATTAGCAAATGATTTACAAACAATATTTGGAATAATAATAATGCCAGCAACATTTATGGGACTATTAGGTCAATACATAATTCAACCATTATTAGTACAAATAACTGAATGCATAAAATATGAAAAATATAATGAATTAAGAAATATGATTATTAAAATAATTAGAATAATTTTAGTACTTGGAATAGCAGTATTTATCATAGCATATTTCTTAGAGGTACCAGTATTACAAATAGTATATGGAATAGAATTACAACAATACCTTACAAGTATGCTAATTATAATAGTAGGGTCAATTTTATATAGTATAGAAATTATAATATCAACAATACTAATATCTATGAGAAAAACATTTATGCAAGTAATAATATATGGTGTTACTGCCATTATATCAACAGTACTATCATATAGTTTAGTTAAGAAAATCGAACTGCAAGGAGCAGCTATAACATACTTTATAACAATGTTAATTGTAGCTACACTATTTACTAGTTATTTAATATATAATATGAAAAAATATAAAAGGGAATGGAAGAAAAATGAAAATATCAATAATAACAGTAACATATAACTCAGAAAAAACATTAAAAGATACTTTAGAATCAGTAATAAAACAAACATATACAAATTACGAACACATTATAGTAGATGGGTTATCAAAAGATAATACAATGCAAATTGTAAAAGAATATGAAACAAAATATAATGGTAAGTTAAAGTACATTACCGAAAAAGATTCTGGACTATATGATGCAATGAATAAAGCAATAAAAATGGCAACAGGAGATATAATCGGAATTCTAAATTCAGATGACATATATGCTCATGAAAATGTATTACAAAAAATAACAAACAAATTTGAAGAAACAAACTGCGATGGAACATATGCAAACCTAATATTTATGGATGAAGAAACAATGAGCAAGCCACAAAGAATATGGAAGTCACCAAAAGGAAAATTAGAAAATGGTTGGCATCCAGCACATCCTACATTATATTTGAAAAAATCAGTATATGATAAAATAGGATTTTTTAACTTGAATTATAGAATAGCAGCAGATTACGATTTTATGATAAGAGTAATGAAAGATAATGCTATAAAGTTAAACTATATAGATGACTATATTGTATATATGAGAACAGGAGGGGCAAGTACAGCTGGAATAAAAGGCTATATAAAAAATTTAAAAGAAGCGAATTTGGTATTAAAAAGCAACAAAATAAAACATCCATATATAGTAAATTTTAAAAGAATATTAAAAACAATAAAAGAGATGATAGTGTCAAAGAAAAAATAAATTGTTAGGAAAATAGAATATGAAGAAAAACAATGTAATAGTAGTTTTAATAATATTAATATCAATAGCAATAATAATTTCTATAAATTGGCTATATAATAACTTTGGCAATCTTTCTTTCGAAGAAATAGTATTTCACTTAAAAGTACCACTTGATGGAACAAATGATAGCTTTATATTTAATTATTTGAAAGAAGCTTTGCCAAAAATAATAATATGTACAGCTTTGATATGTGTAATTTTATTTGTAGATAAAATAATAAAAATAAAAAAAGAAAAGCATAGTAAAAGAAATATATATAGTGATTTAAAATTAATTTATAAAAGTACACGTTTAAAATTATTAATTGCAATAATTATACTAATTATATCAGTAATATATAGTTGCCAAAAAACTGAAATTATAAGCTATATAAGAATAGTAACAGACAATTCAAAATTAATAGAAGAAAATTATGTGAGCAGTGAACAAGTAAAAATAACTTTTCCAGAAGAAAAACAAAACTTAATATATATTTTTATGGAATCTATGGAAAGCACATATGCAAGTAAAGAACTAGAAGGAGCCTTTGAAGAAAATTTAATCCCCGAACTTACAAATTTAGCACAGCAAAATATTAGCTTTTCACATACTAATAAATTTGGAGGAATGCAAAATATACAAAACACTAATTGGACAATAGCAGCAATGGTTTCTCAAACAGCAGGTTTGCCACTTAAAATAGGAATTGATGGTAATGCATATGGGGAATATTCTACATTTCTACCAGGAGCAGAAAATATAGGAGAGATATTAGAAAAACAAGGATATAATAATTACTTAATGATAGGTTCAGAAGCGGCATTTGGAGGAAGAAAAAACTATTTTGAACAACATGGAAATTATAATATTTGGGATTTAGATGTAGCAATAGAAAAAGGAAAAATGACTGAAGAAGAAAAAGTTTTTTGGGGTTATGACGATAAAAATTTATATGAATATGCAAAAGAAGAATTAACTGATATATCAAAAAAAGATGAACCATTTAACTTTACAATGCTAACCGTTGATACTCATCATGTAGATGGATATGTTTGCGAAGTTTGTGAAGGAATTCATGAAACACAATATGAAAATGTTATATCATGTGCAAGCAAACAAGTTTATGAATTTGTAGAGTGGATACAAGAACAGGAGTTTTACGAAAATACTACCATTGTAATATGCGGAGACCATATAAGTATGCAACCTGAATACTGGTGGGAAGATATAAAGAAAATAGACAGCAATTATAACAGAACAGTATACAATTGTATAATAAACTCAAAAGTATCTACCACAAACACTAAAAATAGATTATTCTCAGCACTTGACATGTACCCAACAACTCTAGCAAGTTTAGGAATAACTATAGAAGGGGACAAGCTAGGACTAGGAGTAAACTTATTCTCAGACCAAAAAACATTATTAGAACAATATGGAGTAGAGTATGTAAATAATGAGCTACGAAAGACATCTAGCTTTTATAATAATCGCTTTATATATGAAAAATAAGCAACATTATTTTTTACATATTTTCCAGTGATTCTAGACAATTTAAATTTTAGTTTTAATTACAATTCACATCTTTTAAAACAATACTCCTAAAGATGTGAATTGTAACTGAGTTTCAAAAATGGAGAAATTTTTGAAAATAAATATCTTAAAACATATTGACAGAAAAATAAGTTATTAGTAAAATAATAAGTATAAACTAATAAACATAAATTTAATTGTAAGAACAAAAGAGAGGAGAAAACAAAAATGTTAAAAACAAAAGAACAAAAAGCTATAACATTAATTACACTAATAATAACCATAATAGTAATGTTAATATTAGCAGGGGTAACAATAAATTTAACTTTAGGAGAAAACGGAATATTTGCTAAAGCAAAAGAAGCTAAAATAAAAATGGAAATAGCAACAATAAAAGAACAAATACAAATGGATATACTGACTGAAAGACTAGGAAATAATGGAAATATATTAGAAGATAAATTAAAAGAAATATTAGAAGGATATGGTGAGTTGTCAAAAGAAGAAAAAATAGAAGATAAAACATTAACAACAGATCAAGGAAAACATGAAATTAAAGTATCTGATATATTAGATGGAGAAATAGTAAAAGGTGGAGGAGAAGATTTAGAAAGAAAGATATATACTATAATACTAAATATAAGCCCCGAAATAAGTTTATCTAACGAAAAAAACACTATAGAAGAGGGAAAAGTATACAATACATCAATTAATGTAACTGAAGGATATACAATAAAGGAGTTAATAGTTACAATGGGAGGAAATGAAATAGCTACAGGAGAAGGCAATATAATAGACATTGAAAACAAAATAATATCGATAGCTAATGTTTCTGGAAACATAGAAATAAAGATTACTAGCGAAAGTGAAGGTGAATTGTTATATTTGGCTGATGTAGTTGAAATAGGAGATTTTGTTGATATCAATATAGAATATAAAGACTTGGGAACTTCAAGTTATGGAAATTACACTACATATGACTCATCTTGGCGAGTTTTAAATATACAAGGTTCAGGTGAAGATGCTTATTTGAATCTAGTATCGACGGGGATACCACTTAAATATTCATTTGGTACTGATCCAAATAATTTCACTAAATTTGGAAAAAACGGTTTTAATTACTACCTAAATAGCATAGAGCCAGTTGATTCTGGTGTGGGATTTACTGAAAATGGATTTGCTTTCGATCATATGGGTACGGTTTGTCATAATTCTGGTCTAGTTCAGTTCAATTATGCTAACATTTTTTCTACATTTGACCTAGCTGGTTTGTTTGTAAATTTGACTGGTACTTCATACACAATGGATAAACTATATAACACAAACATAATAGGGACTCTTGAGCGTAAACTTGGTTCTAACTGGAAAGATAAATATAGTTCATTAATATGTGCGAATTCAGGCTATGGATTATCTGGGGATCCGAGAGACACTACTAGTATATATCTAGTTTCTAATGGCGGATATTTTAGCAACACTTCTGGACCAAGGACTTCTTGTCGAGTGACGATGCGTACATATCCAGGAGTTCGTACAAAAGTTACTAATGAAACTGATGGAGAAAGCATGTCTTCAGCATATATTGCTTTACCATAAATATGTCCATTGGGGACGTTTACTTTTGGGTAATCTGTCACTTTTGAGACATTTATAAAATTAAATTTACAAATCACTATTTTTATTAGGATAAATGTTGCTTTATTATCAATTATTATGTATAATAACAAAGTAACTATAAAACATTATTTAAGCAGAAAGAGAGGACTATCACATGAAAGTTTTAATTACAGGAGCAAATGGTATGCTTGCAAAAGCAGTAAGAGAAAGATTCGAGGAAGAAGAACTAATTTTAACAGATGTTGAAGAGTTAGACATTACAAATTTAGAAGCAGTAGAAACATTTGTTGAAAGTAACAAACCAGACGTAATTATCAACTGTGCTGCATACACTGCAGTAGATAAAGCAGAAGAAGATTTAGAGTTAGCAAGAAAAATAAATGCAGATGGGCCAAGAAATTTAGCAATAGCTGCAAAAGAAAATGACTGCAAACTCGTACACATCAGTACAGATTACGTATTTGGAGGTAGCTTACCATTAGAAGAAACATATAAAGAAGAAGACCCTAAAGCTCCTGAAACAGTATATGGAGTTACAAAATTAGAAGGCGAAGAAAATATAGAAGAAAATATGGAAAAATATTATATCTTTAGAACAGCATGGCTTTATGGAGATGGAAACAACTTCGTAAGAACTATGACAAAAGTAGCCTTAGGGAAAAAAGACTTTCTACAAGAAGAAAGATTTGTAACAGTAGTGGCAGACCAGTATGGAAGCCCAACATATGCAGCAGATTTAGCCCAGTATATTTATGAGACCTTAGAAAAAGAAATACCATATGGAATATATCATGCAACAAATGATGGATTTACAACATGGTACGAATTCACTAAGGAAATATACAAAATACTTGGTATAGAATGTGAAGTAAGACCAGTAACAACTGAAGAATTTCCAAGACCTGCAAAAAGGCCAACAAATTCTAAATTGTGTAAAGAAAAGCTTAAAAAAGCAGGAATAAATATTCCTAAATGGCAAGATGCTTTAAAGAGATATCTTGAATCAGATATATTTGGCATATAATATAACAAACAAAGCAGGATAGAAAAAAACTATCCTGCTTTGTTACAATTCACAGCTATCGTTTAAAGTCTGCTCCCAGGGGTTAATATATTTTATTTTTTTCATTTCGCCCTCCAAGACGAGGGGTATTCCCCCGCCTCAATGGGTTGCCTAAGTCTTCATTACAAAAATAAAATATATTAACCCCTTCGCGCTACTGTAGAAGTAAAGGCTGTAACCATGCTTTATTTGCTTCTTACAATTATTGTATTATGCTACTTGAAAAAAACACATACAAATGATATAGTATGTTTACCTAAAGTAAAGGATGTGAATAAAATGAAGCAAAGAAAAGGAATAATTTTAGCAGGAGGTAGTGCAACAAGGCTATACCCACTAACACTTGCAATATCAAAACAAATAATGCCAGTATATGATAAACCAATGATATATTACCCACTTTCAGTATTAATGGAGGCAGAAATAAGAGAAGTATTAATAATTTCAACACCAAGAGATATAGTTACATTTGAAAGTTTATTAGGAGATGGCTCGCAATGGGGAATGCAATTTGAATATAAAATTCAAGAAAAACCAAATGGTTTAGCAGAAGCATTTTTAATAGGTGAAGAATTTATAGAAAATAGCAATGTAACCATGATACTAGGAGATAACATGTTCTATGGAGAACACTTAGCAGAAGTATTAAAAAGAGCAAGTAAAAGAGAAGATGAAGCAACAATATTTGGATATTTAGTAAAAGACCCAACAGCATATGGAGTTGTAGAAATAAATCAAGATGGACATGCAATATCAATAGAAGAAAAACCAAAAATCCCAAAATCTAACTATGCAGTACCAGGTTTATATTTCTATACAAATGAAGTTGTACAAATAGCAAAAACAATAAAACCATCAGCAAGGGGAGAATTAGAAATAACTACTGTTAACGAAGAATACATGAAAAAAGGAAAATTAAAAGTAGAAAAACTAGGAAGAGGAATGACATGGTTTGATACAGGAACACATGATGCATTACTAGAAACAGCAAGTTTTGTACAAACAATAGAAAAAAGACAAGGAATGCAAGTATGTTGCCCAGAAGAAATAGCATATAACAATGGATGGATAACTAAACAAGAATTATTAGCATTATCAGAAAAATACATGAAAACAGAATATGGGTTATACTTGAAAGAATTGGCAGAAAATAAATATGAATAAGAAGGGGAAAAAATGGAAGTAATTATAATTTTATTAAGATTTATATTATTATATGCAAGCGTAATAGGTGGAAGTATGTTTATTGCATATAAAGCAAATAAAAAAATTGAAAATTGCATAGTAATGAATTTTGGACTAATAATAGTAGCTTTATATATATTTGGCTTATTTGAAGGATTAAAATATGGAGTATGGGTAGTAGCTATACTTAATATAATACTAGGAATATATACAATAATAAAAAATTGGAAAAATAAAGAAAATTTCAAAGAAATAATACTAACACCAGGATTTATGTTTTTTTCAATAGTATTTTTCATATTAATGATAGTTTCATATAACAAAAATTTAGTAGATTATGATCATTTTTTTTACAGGAGTTTTAATACAAAAGTTTTGTATACTACAGACTGTATGAGTAAAGGGTATGGTTCATTATACACACCAGCAACAAACTTAATAGAATACTTTTTTATGAAAGTGATAGGAATATATTTGCAAGGAATAGAAGCATTTGCTGTTCAAATATTAGGTTTTTCTTTATTAATACCATTATTTGACAAAAACAAAAAATCTAAGTTTATAGATATGATAATTTCAATACTAATAATTTGTATTCCAGCAATATTTAAAAATTTAGTATTCTATGAGTCAGCATATCCAGATGCACTATTAGGTTTAATAATAGGATACTGCATGTATATGTTAGTATTCGAGAAAAACAATAAATTTAAGTTAATATCAACAGCAGTATTACTTTCAGTATGCACAATTACAAAACCAATAGGCTTTTTCATTTCTGGAATTATAATAGCTATGTATTTGATAATAGAATTGTTAAATAATAAAGAAAATATAAAAAAATTCGCAAAATCTAAAGAACTAAAAAATATTATAATATTAATATTTGTAGTTGTGTTAATGTTTTCATCATGGGAGATATTTAAAAAAATAAATAATAAATATAATGAAGGAGTAAGAACTCAAAATGCATCAAGAGTAGAAGGAAATCCAATTTTATATGCACTAAAAAGTATAGCAACTACAACATTTGGATATTATGAAGAAAATCACGATGCTGCAGATTCAAACAATGACTTAATACCTAAATTGTACTCAATAGAAGCAGTAAGAACACCAATAAGAATTACATTGTATGGAATTATAGTAATAATAGTAGTTTCATCTCTTGTAATATATAAAAATGTAATAGAAGAAAAAAATAAAAAGGAATTTGCACATATTGTAACATCATTAATAATAGGTTTAATATTATACATATTATTACTACAATTGAGCTATATTATAAAATTTTCAACGAGTGAAATGCTAGGACATAATGGATTAGACAGATACTTGCCAACATTTTTACTAGCAATGCTATATGTAATAATAGCAATAACCATAAAAAATATGCAACAGAGAGAATTTAGAAAAATTAATTATATTATATTAGTAGCAATAATATTAGCATTTACGCCATTACAATCAATAGCAAATGTAAGCATAACATCAGGAATAAGCAATATTGATTCAATAGAATATTGCAATAATGGAAGAATTCCTGCAAAAGAAATAAATGAAAAAATAGAAAAGGATGCAAGAGTAATTAGTTTATCAGGAGATAATAAAACAGACATATTCAATTGGATGATAAAATATTATTTATATCCAGATCACAATGTTGATGTTTATAATAATGTAACTGAAAAAACGATAGAAAATATAGAAAAGAAAATATTAAATAATGATGAAATATATTATATATGTTTGATAAGTACAAGTGATGAATTGAATGAACTTATTAATAATAAATTTAATATTGACTTAGAATTGGAAGAAGAAACATTACTAAAAGTTCAGAAAGAAGAAAATAAATTAGAACTAACAAAAATACCCTTAGACTAAATATAGTCAAAGGGTATTCTTTGTTAAATACTAATATCAATGTGGCTTGCAAAATTTGCTTTAGCTCCTGCATTTTTGTTAAATCCTTTTCCAGTATAGACAGCACTTGTGGCTTCTACTTTTCTTGTTTTTGTGGAAGGGTTAACTTTTTGCAGATTAGGAACTCTATTCAAATATGTTGCAGCACAATCATAAAAATTAGCATTTATCATAAGAAACCTCCTTATGAAATCAAAGTCAACAAGTATCTAAACACATTATAACACAAATGTTCTAAAAATACAAATAAGGCTTGCAATAAGGAAAATAAATAGATATAATATAGTAAATTAAAATAGAAAGTGTTAAAGTAGCCAACTTTTATATTGATATATATTAGAATAAAAATCAAAGCCTCCAAGACAAGGGGTATTCCCCGCCTTAAAGGGCTTCCAGCATTTAATTTTTATTTTAATATATATCAACACAAAAGGTTACTCTATATAAAAGAAATATGGCTATTCTGATTTTAACCAAAAAAGGAGAAAAAAATGAAAAAAATAAGTATCATAATTCCAGCATACAACGAAGAAGAATCATTACCATTTTTATACGAAAGATTAAACAAATTAATGAATGAAATAAATAATTACGAATTCGAAGTATTATTTGTGAACGATGGAAGTAAGGACAAAACAATAGAATTAATAAAAGAAATGAGAAATAAAGATGAACGTATTTGCTATGTAGATTTTTCAAGAAACTTTGGAAAAGAAATAGCAATGTTAGCAGGTTTAGACTACGCAAAAGGAGACGCTGTAATATTTATGGATGCAGACCTTCAAGATCCACCAGAACTAATACCAGAGCTAATAAAATATTGGGAAGAAGGCTATGATGATGTATATGCAAGAAGAAAATCAAGAGAGGGAGAAACATGGCTTAAAAAATTCACCTCAAAAATGTATTACAAAGTACTACAAGGATTAACAAGAGTACCAATACAAAAAGATACAGGAGACTTTAGACTACTAGATAGAAGATGTGTAAATGCACTTCGAAAACTAAGAGAATCACAAAGATGCTCAAAAAGTATGTTTAGTTGGATAGGCTATAATAAAAAAGAAGTACTATATGATAGAGACCCACGAATTGCAGGAAAAACAAAATGGAACTACAGAAAACTAATAGACCTAGCAATAGATGGAATAACGTCATTCACAACATCACCACTAAGAGTATCAACATATTTAGCAATACCAACATTTATGCTATTAGGAATATACTTCATATATGTAATAGCCAAATGTATAGCACTAAAAGTAGCAATTCAAGCCTTCCAAGCAATAATACTACTAATACTATTCTTCTCAGGTATACAAATAATGCTATTCGGAATAGTAGGTGAATACCTAGGAAGAATATTCAACGAAACAAAAAACAGACCACTATACTTCGTAAACGAATACAACGGCGAAAAAGAAATGAACGACTAGCATTGGGACTAGCTTTTGGGACGGTTCTTAATCGGAAACAAGATAGAGAAGAACTACAAGCAAAAACCAAAAATAAACTAGCTAGATTAGGAACTGTCCTCGATGCGGAAACGAAGTAGAAAAAAACTAAAAACTATAATAAAGACAAATAATCGCCCCTACATATCGAATTAGAATTAAAAATAAAAAAGGAAAACAAAACCATGGAACAAAACGAAAACCAAAACCTAATCCGTCCAGAACTAGAAAACAAACAAGAAGAAAAAATAGAAAGCACCCTAAGACCACAATTCTTAAACGAATACATTGGACAAGACAAAGTAAAAGAAAATATGAAAATATACATAGAGGCTGCCAAAAAAAGAGGTGAGCCTCTTGACCACGTTCTACTATATGGACCACCAGGGCTAGGAAAAACAACATTAGCAGGAATAATAGCAAATGAAATGAAATCAAACATAAAAATAACATCAGGACCAGCAATAGAAAAGCCAGGGGACTTAGCAGCAATACTAACAGCACTAACAGCAGGTGATGTGATATTTATAGATGAAATACACAGACTAAGCAAAAGTATAGAAGAAATACTATACCCAGCACTAGAAGATTATGTATTAGACATAGTAATAGGAACAGGTCCAACAGCAAAATCAATAAGAATAGATTTACCGAAATTCACTCTAATAGGAGCAACCACAAAAGCAGGTTCACTAACCACACCATTAAGAGATAGATTTGGAATAGTGGACAGATTAGAATTATATTCAGAAAAAGATTTATCAACAATAGTAAAAAGATCAGCTCAAATATTAAAAATAGAAATAGACGAAGCATCAAGCTTAGAAATAGCAAGGCGCTCAAGAGGAACCCCAAGAATAGCAAATAGACTTTTAAAAAGAGTAAGAGATTATGCAGCAGTTTTAGGAGACGGAAATATAACTCTAAAAATAACAAAGCATGCCCTAAACAAATTAGAAATAGATGAAATAGGCTTAGATAATATAGACAGAAGAATACTAGAAACAATGATAATAACATATCGGAGGAAGACCAGTAGGACTAGAAACATTAGCGACAACAATAGGCGAAGAGGTAGATACCCTAGAAGACGTATACGAACCATACCTAATACAAATAGGATATATAACAAGAACGCCAAGAGGAAGAATACCAACACAATTGGCATATAGGCACATAGGGGTAGAATATAGTGAATAATGAATAATTATTATTGTAGGGGCTTAATCGGTGAGGAATACCTGTAAGAATTTACCGAATTACGCCCCAAAAAGAATAGAGACTATTCTTTAAAGGAAGTATTATAAAAATATATAAATCATTGACGAAAATAAAAGGAGAAAACAAATGACAATAATATATACAATATCAGCTATAATATTATTTACATTAACAATACTACTTAAAAAATCAGAAGAAAAATTAGAAATGATAAAATCAATTACGCTAACTCTAGTATTAACACTTGCTTATAATACTTTTTCATGCTACATATTGAACCTAGTAAATATACCAATAACACTAACAAGCCTAGCTATAATTAATTTTGTGATTGCTATAATGATAACAATAAAAATTATAAAAAACAAAGAAATACAAAAATACACTATAAGCAAAACAAATACAGCCATTTTAATAATATTTGTTGTAGTTGCAACAATAATAATGAACACAAACTTTGGAAACTTAACCAAAATTCGTTATATTTCAATGGACTCAAGAGAACACTATAAAGCAGGAAGAGAATTTTCAGAAATTACAGATCTTTTCAAAAAGCAATCACCAAATACTACAACAGGTTCAACCTTTATGCCAGGAGCATATACAAATGTAGGAATAATATTTAAAATATTAAATCCACATATAGGAACAGTAGAACTATATAAAGCATATATCATATTTGAAGCATTTGTTTATATATTAGTAGGCATAATGTTTGAAGTGAACCCAAATTATTAGACAAAATAAGTTTAATAAGGAGGGTTCATTTTATGTCTAAATACTCAAATGAATTTAAGCTAAAAGTAATAGAATTTTATCAAAAAGAAAATTATGGAGTAA
>CATLDI010000036.1 GCA_949902805.1 uncultured Clostridiaceae bacterium | reverse complement strand
ATTTTATTGTGTGAATAATAATGATATGAGAGATGAGGAGATAATAAAATTTTGGAGAAGTGGATTAAGTAAATATCAAGTGGCGGAAATATATAGACGAGAGTATAATCAAAGAATAAAGATTGTACGATATGATAGAAGGCACAGACATGAAAGATTTATGACGAAGTATGAAGCTTTGGCTTATGTGGAGAGAATTATTTTAGAAGAGGTAAGGAGAAACTAAAGATATGAGATTAAACAAAGAAGATTATAATAGAGCAGTAGGAATGCTTAAAAGATATAATTATAATTGTATAAAGATATTAAATTTAAGAACAGATATAATGTCAGCCAGTGCTATCAATATAGATGGTATGCCTAAAGCACCTTACAGTATATCTGATACAGTATATAATCAATACATAAAACTACAAGAAGATGAAGAACTACAAAAAACTTTAAAAGAATATAAAATAGTAAGACAAGCATTAGAATTAGTGAATGGAGATAGTAAACATATATTTGAAGAGGCTTTTGTTAAAAGCAAAACAAAGTGGGAAATAATCAATAATGGTATGTCTGAAAGAACATTTGAAAGAAGAAAGAGAGAATTGATCTATGCAGTTCATGAAGAATTTAAAAAAGTTGGCGGAAAATTGGCGGAATTTAATTAAAAAACATGTTATAATTAGTATAAGTAAAGTTGTAAATTCAATTTTATTAAATCTTTATGCAGTCGCTCATGAAAGTGGGCAAACCCAAGACTGCAATATAGATTTGACAAACTAAACATAATGTTGTATAATATAAATAAGTACTAGAGAATGTCGAAAAATGTCGACGTGAAATTGTTGACTTTTGTTAACGACTCTAGTATAATATAATTAAGAATTAAGAAACTGTAATTCTCTGTATTACTCTATACACTTAATTCAAAGTATTAATTGAAATGTTTCTCATATATTGAAGGAACAAAAAGAGACCAGAGGTGCTACTCTGGTCTTCTGCTTTAGTCGAATTTCTCAAGGATTTTAAGAACAAGTACTAAAACAAGAACTTTAAGTACATAATTGAAATGTTTTCCCAAAATTATCACCTCCTTTTTGGAGTGGGAACAAAAGAATTATAATGTAGATATAAGAAACAATCAATAGTTTCGACAAAATTAGACATAATACGACAAGAAAATTTTTAAGAGTTTATCAAATGAGATAGACTCTTTTTATTATGTATATTAATGATACTAGATAACTTAATATGCAATAGACGATGTTCCTTCATTGTTTCCTTTCAATATTTATTGATATTTTGTTAAACATAAGTTTTCTAGTGGCTTATGTTTTTTATTATAAGCAGGTGATTACAAATGAATGATAAAGAGAAAAGAGAAATTCAATATAAATATTACGGTAAAGAAGATTTGTTGATGATTGAAAGAATGTGTAAAGATTGTAAGTTTTATGAGAATAAATGTACTAAGAATAGAACGTTAAGAGAATGTTCTGTGAAGTATTTGAAAAATAAAGATTGACAATGGAATGCTAAGCGAATTGCTTAGCATTTTTCATGTTTGATTTTTCAAGCCTTTTTTCAAACGTTTTTCTATGTAAGGAATTGCTTTTTCGTTAACCATTAAACGTTTGTCACTAAAGAGCCGTATAATTCTTTTAATACTTAGTTTTATGAGAGTAGGCATAATATCATTATTGTTATAATCTGGAAATAATGAGATTACTTCAAAAATCTTGTAGTAATAAGAGTCTGAAGGATTTGTAGATTTTTGTAAAAGATATCTTTCATAAATAATAGCTAATGCTTCCTCTTCATCTTGAGACAATGAATTATTAGGCAAGTTAATCACCACCTTTCTTCTTTTGTGTAACTTATAAATCATATCACAAAAAAGAGAAAGAATAATTAATAATTGTCGACATAATTTGACAATATTCGATAAAGAAATTTTAAGAAAGTGAGATAAAAAATGATTGATTTTATTTTGATATTGATAACGATTATATTAAGTCCAATATTGATTGTGTGTGCAATAATAAGTGCAACAATAATTGCATGCATTATAATTGCTATTGCTGTAAGTATAGCAGAATGTATTAGAAAGTTAATAAACAATAAAAAGTAGGTGTGTAGATGGCAAAATCAAAATGGGAACAAGTTAAGAATAAATTAATGTTAGTGGAAGGTTGGGCTAGAGACGGATTGACTGATAAACAAATAGCGAATAACTTAAATATAAGCGAAGATACTTTTTACGAATATAAGAAGAGATATTCCGAGTTTTCTGAGTCCCTAAAAAAAGGAAAAGAAATAGTTGATTATGAAGTAGAGAATGCATTATTGAAAACAGCTTTAGAGGGAAATACAACTGCTCAGATATTTTGGTTAAAGAATAGAAGGCCTAGTAAGTGGAGAGAAAAGCAAGAAATACAACATAGTGGAAATATAAATAATCCATTTACAGACCTGACAACGGAAGAATTAAGGCAGTTGATTGAAGATGAATAGTTTATTAAAGGAAGAATTAAAAAAACAGGCATATCTAGAATTGGCTAGACGTGATTTTTTTGAATATTGTAAATTGATGGCATCGGATTTTTATAAGGAAGATAGAATATTTTTGAAAGATGTATGTAATCAATTACAAGATTTTTATAATAGTGATGAAAAAATATGTGTAATTAATATGCCACCAAGACATGGAAAATCAAGAACATCAGGAAAATTAGTTGAATGGGTATTGGGAATAAATCCTGATGAAAAAATAATGACGGGGTCGTATAATGAAACATTGTCGGGTACGTTTGCAAAATCTGTGAGAGATACAATTGCATCAGAGAGAACAGAAGGAGTAATTGTATATAATGATATATTTCCAAACACAAAAATAAAATATGGAGAGGCGAGTAGTAGTAAGTGGGCGTTAGAAGGGAGTGGACAAGCAAATTACTTAGCAACCTCTCCAACGGGAACAGCAACAGGATTTGGTTGTACTTTAATGATAATTGATGATTTGATAAAAAATGTGCAAGAAGCATATAACGAAAATGTACTACAAAAACAAATAGAGTGGTTTAATAATACAATGTTATCAAGAACAGAAAATGGATTTAAACTAATTATAATTATGACTAGATGGGCAAGTATGGACTTAGCAGGATATATACTAGAAAATTATGATAATGTGAGGCATATTAATTATAAAGCGGTACAAGAAGATGGCTTGATGTTGTGTGAAGAGGTTTTAAGTAGAGAAGATTATGAACTCAAGACAAAGAATATGAATAAGGATATTATATATGCAAATTATCAGCAAGAACCAATTGATATTAAAAATAGATTATATAGTAAGTTTAAAACATATGAAAAATTGCCACCGGCACATTATATTATGAATTATACAGATACTGCTGATGAGGGTAGTGATTTTTTGTGTTCAATAGACTATTTAATGTATAACAAAGAATATTATATTTTAGATATTGTATACACACAAGAAGCTATGGAAATTACAGAACCACTAGTTGCTAAAATGATGACGAAAGACCATGTTGGATATGCTAATATAGAGAGTAATAATGGTGGTCGAGGATTTGCAAGGAATGTACAAAGAGAACTAAAATTATTAAATAATTTGCATACTAAGATACATTGGTTTCATCAAAGTGAAAATAAACAGGCAAGAATATTAAGCAATTCGACAGCAGTTATGAATAATATCTATTTCCCAATGAATTGGGAGGATAGATTTTCAGAATTTGCGAGACATGTGAAACATTATATTAGAGATGGAAAAAACGAACATGATGACGCAGAGGATTGCTTGACGGGAGTATATGAAAACCCAAAACCAACAAATGTTTTAGAAACGAGAAGAGAGTCAGCAATAAAAATAAATTAGGAGGATAAAATGTTAAGATATAGCAGAGAAAAACTAGAAACAGAAAATGCAGTAACGGATATATTTTTTAAAGCTCAAAGAGAATTAGAGTCAAGAAAAGAATTATATGAAATATACCGAAGAAAATTAACAGATGAAGAAATAGCGAGTTTATCAGACGAAAATATAAAAGTACCGCTGGAACGATACATATCTATTATGAGTGCAGGATATTTTGGAGGAAAAGCACCTATTTATAAAGTTAAAGCTTTTGATAAAGATAGAAACAAAATTATTGAAGAATTGTTTGATAAAGCTACTAATAAAGAACAGGATATAAAAGAAATGGAGGAGTTGATTAGTCATATTGTAGATTATAATGATGATTGTTCTCATTTTTTTGATTTAGTTTTGGATTTTTTGGTGAAGAGAGCGTGTTATGAAATATATTATAAAGATAAAAATACAGGAGAAATAACAATTGCAAGGAGTGATGCTCTGGAGACGGTTGCGATTTGGGATTATTCACTGCCGAAACAACTAATAGGTATTTATAGAATTATACAAACTACAATGGCAAATGGTGAGTATCAAAATATGGTTGAACTAATAACGTCAAATGGAAAACGATATTATTATGATACGCCTGAAAAGAGGAGTTTGTTTGGGATGCCTGAATATGAAATAAAGTATAAGGGTGAATCATTGTTTAAAGAGAAGGAAGAAGAAAGAAAGCCGAAGTTGTGGGATGATGATATTCCTGTAACAGCAATAGAGCAAGAAGATGGACTAGCTATATTTGAACCAGTTATTAGTGTTATACAGTCATATGAAAGAGTTATACAAAACTCAAGGAACACTTTCAAATATAATGACGAAGCAATTTTGGTAGTAAAAGGTTATGAAACAGATACCCCACTAACAATAATAGATGAAAATGGAAACGAAATATTAAATCCAGCAAGAATAAAGGAAGATGAATACAAAAGGCAAAGTAAAACATGGTATTTGGGAGAAGGCGGAGATGTTTATTGGGTTTTAAAAGATGTAAATGATAGTGCTTTACAAAATCATAAAAAAACATTGATGGATATTATTTGCTTATGTTCATTTTGCCCTAATATGACTGATTTAGGGTTTACAAGTGCTGATAACAATAGTGCATTGGAAAAGAAGTTTTTTAGTTTACAACAATATATTGCAACATTTGAGGGAGAATTTAAGAAGGGATTGTTAAGAAGATGGGAAATTATTTTGAATAAGTTTAATAAGGATAAGGGGAAACAGTACGATTTTAGAGATATAGAGGTAAGACTACAAAGAAATGTACCATCGGATCAAGCAAGTGAAACAGATAGAGCATTAAAGTTGAGGGCAATGTTGAGCGATGAGACCTGTATAAATTTACTTCCAGATGATTTAGATGCAAAGAGCGAATTAGCAAAGATAGATAAACAGAATCAAGAAAATATAGAAAAGAATTTACAAAATATGAAACAACTAGGGAATAGTGAGTACGAGATAAAAGAGGGGGGAGAAAATGATATGGGATTACCACAACAAACAGATAATAGAGCTAAAAAAGATGTATCAGAAGATAAGCAGGCAAACAAAAAACAGATTACAGGAAATATTTGATGTTATTAATTTTGATTTTGATAAATTATGTAGTGTAGCTGATAATAAGACAAAGCAAAAAATAAATACATATATTGAAGAATGGAAGGATAAAGGATTGCTGAGTGGTTATTTTGGTGTATTGGCAAAAAAAATATATAGTAGAACAAGAGTAAAGAATTGTGAAATATTAGAATTACTTATATATAGTGCTTATATGGAAGAACAAAGTAAAGTAGAAAAGTCAGAATTAAATATATTTAAAAGTTTAGCAAATTTTTATTACCAGCAAGGACAGGAAGAGGTTAATCAAATATTAAGTCAAAAAAGGAAAGTATGTGTAATACCAGATGCTGTTTTTTTGAGTTTATTGGATATGCCTAATAGTAAGGGTTATGTTTGGAAGCAATATGTAGAGGCTACTATAAAATATAATGCAGAACAAATTTACAGACAATGTGTAATAAATATTCAGCAGAATAAAGAAAATCAAATTGAGGATGCTATTTTTCAAAATCTTATAAAAAAACAGCAAAATGCAAAGTTATGCATAAATGGGGATAAGATCTCTGGTGATGTTGATTTAACACTAATAGGTTTAAATAACCAAGCAAAGATGCAAGGAATATATTGTTTTGATGAGAAAGCAAAATGTAAATTTATATCAATTGAAGATGAAGCGACAACAAAAGAATGTCAAAGCTTGAATAGACAAGAGTTTTTTTTAGATGATTGGAATGAGTTCTATAGATATAGCAAAACAAATGGAAGCCTAGTTAAATATCGTTGCTATGGATTGGTTGTGGGATTGAATTTGCCACCAATTAATGACGGATTTCATTGGTGTAGAAGTACAATTACTTATTTGCCGACTATTGCAAAACAGGAAGAAAAAGAGTATAATCTTAATATACCTAGAATTAGTAAAGATATAGAACCATTAATTAAAAATACCAAACTAAACAAAAAGGTCAAGAAACTATTTAATAGATATTTAACAGATGATAACCTATCAATTGATAATACTGCTTCAAAACCTATGTATTACAATATAGATAAGGATAAAATAATAATAAATCCAACTCACAAAGATTTCAAAAGTTATGATATAAGAGAAAGTTTAACACATGAGATAATACACTTAATTGATAAAAGAAATAATATAAGTGATAAATTAAAAATGGAAAACGATTTAAGAAGAACGGAGAATTATATTGTTTCTAATAGCCAAAAGTATATAGATATGTTCAAAGATAAAGAATATTTTGAAAATATGACTTTAGGAGACATCTTTTCAAGTTTAACTTATGACAATATAGCTGGAAGATATGGACATGATTACGATTATTGGTACGACATAAATAATGTTAAAAGTGAATTGTCTGCTAATATTATGTCAGCTTATTTGAATGACAATACAAAAACATTAGATGTGATAGGCGAGATAACATCTTTAAATAATATAAAAGAGGAAGTAATTAGAAAATATGAAAAATATATTAAATGATACAATAAAAGAATTATTTGAAAAATGTGAGAAGAAAAATGGAAAACATCCTAAACGATTTAACTGGGATGATTTCGATAGCATAGAACAATATAAAATATATTTAGAAAAAGAATTAAATAAATAGGCTAAGGGTGTTTATAAAAGAAAATGAAACCGACTATATATCCAAAGGGATTGAAACCGATTTCATTAATTATTAACTTAATTATATTATAAATTAGGTTAATAATCAATAGTTTATGTAAAAATTTAAATTATTTACAAATAAGCTATAAATTTTTATAATTATAGATTGAAAAGAAGTGAAGTCGACCACTTCTTTTTTGTTGCCGTTTTATCGTGGTTAGGCGTAATAAAAGAAACGAAATTTTAGTAACAATTTGGGCTTGAATGAACAAATTGGGACAAGGAGTAAAGATGGATAATGAGGAAAAAGAGAATGTTGGGGCAGAAGCAACAACAGAGAACGCTGGGGCAGATAATGCAACAGAAAGCAAAATTGATTATGCAGAAATGATGAAGACGAATAAGGAATTTCAATCGTTTGTGGATAGTCAAAAAACACAAGCTATGCAAACCGCAGTAGCTAATGCTAAAGCAAAATGGGAAGAAGAAAGCAAAACGAAACAAGCAGAAGCAGAAAAACTCGCTAAGATGGATGAAGAACAAAAAAGAAATTATGAGCTAGAGCAATGGAAGCAAAGAGCAGAAAAAGCAGAAAAACAAAATGCGATCGATAATTTAAGAACTGAAACTATCAAACAAGCGAGTGAAAAAGGTATTTCACTAGATATTGTAAGTACGATTAATTTTGAATACGAAACAGCAGAAACAATAAAGAACAAGCTAGGAGTTTTAGAAAAGGCAGTAAAAAAAGAAAGAGAAATAGCGATAAATGAATATTCTAGGGAAACACCACCACAAACAGGAGATTACAAAGGAACACAGAAGTCAGAAAGTGAAATGACTTATGAAGAACTATGTAATTTACCGAAGTATAAAAATTAAAAATAGAGAAAGAGAGGAAAAAAATATGACAGAGAATAAGGGAGTTTTTAATCAAAAATATTTTAATGAAAGAGCATTTGGAGCTTATTATGATACGATACCACAGGAGAGGTTGAATTTACTGATAAAGTCAGGAGTATTGCAAGGAAATAGTAAAATTAGGGAGTTATTTTCTTCACAGACTGGTTCTGTTTATGGAGTAATTCCAATGGTAGGAAGACTGAATGGAAAACCAGTCAATTATGATGGAAAAACAAAGTATGATAATGGAAAAACATTGCCGACTTACAAACAAGGTGTGGTTGTGATTGGCAGAAAAGATAAATTTTTCGAAGAAGATTTTACATATGATGTAACATCCAAAAAAGACTTTATGAGTCAAATTGCAGCACAATTGTCAGATTATTGGGATAGTGCTTGGGAAGATGTTTTATTAATTATAACAAAAGCAATATTTGGTATTACAACAGATGCTGGGAAAGAATTTGCTGAGAAACATACTTACGATATATCAGGAGAAACGAACAGCTCTATTGAAGAGACAACATTGAATACAGCATTACAAAAAGCTTGCGGAGACAGAAGAAGGAAATTTGCAGTAGTGATTGCTAATTCAACAATTGTAACAAACTTAGAAGGCAAAAAATTAATTCAGAATTTAAGATATACGGATCCAAATGGAATCGAGAGGGAATTGAATTTATATACTTGGAATGGTAAAACAGTGGTTGAGTATGATGAAATTACGGAAGAATATGAAACAGTATATGCAAAAACAACAGATACAGTGATAATAGAAGGTAAGGCATATTATACCAAATCTGGAACAGGTACTAATGTAAAATATACAGCAGTAGAAAGTCCAGCTGTAGGAAGCATTGGAAACTATTATGAAGCTTCAAAAAGTGAAACACCTAAATTTGTTACTTATGTGTTTGGTAAGGGGGCTTTTGATTATGAAGATATTGGAGCAAAGATGCCTCACGAAATGGACCGAGATGCTGACAATGATAAAGATTACTTATATGAAAGACAAAGGAAAGTATTTATGCCACATGGCATAAGTTATTTGATGACTAGCCAAGCAACGGATTCGCCAACAGATGAAGAATTAGCCAATGGCGAAAATTGGGATTTGGTAAAAGGTTCTGATGGAAATTATTATAATCATAAAGAAATTGCGATTGCTCGAATTGTATCTAAAGGATAGGAGGAATAAGATATGAAATTTAAAGATAAAAATGGAAATGTCTTTATTCCAACTTCCAAATTTATGGAAGAAGAGATGAAACAATCTAAGTTTTATACAGAAATAAAAAAAGAAATAAAACTAAAAGAAGCACAAGAAAATAAATAGAAAGGCAGGCAATGGAATGTTAAAGAAAAACGAAGTAATTTTAGATTATTTAAGTAGAATAAAGCCAATTTTAGGGGCTAATTATGTTGAAAATACAGATGAAGTATTGAAGAAGTTAATTGAAGAGATAACTTCTATTGCCTGCGATATTTCAAATCGAGAGTGTAATGATGAAAAGTTATTTCCATACATTAGTAAGGCAGTAAGATCTGAATATTTGACAAGAGGTGCAGAAGGATTACTTTCGAATGTCGAAGGGAGTATTTCTAATTCATTTGAGGACATTGTGGATAAGATGCGTTCTAATATGATTAAAAATGGTGTTAGGAGGCTGAAATGATGTTACTAAGAAATTTAAGTAAGGTTTTTGTTAGTAAAGCAGAAGAAAGAAAAGACCATGGGGAAATAAAAAAGACGTGGAAATTTGTTTCTACTGCTTTTTTGAATTTGCAAAATGATATTAATGAATTAGATAGAAAATCAAGTGGAGAAGTTAATTATAATATTTATAAGGCTAGAACAAATAAAAATTATTGTATTGAAAATGGTTATGGGGTATCTTTAACGGATATTTCAAAGAGTAGTCATTTTGTTCCAGAGTATCGAGTTTTAGACCAAAGTAAAATTGGTAATACAAATATGTATCGTTTGGAGAAATACAATGGGAATTAGTGTAAAGTTTAAGATGAAACATAATTTTAAGCGATTGGATAGGATAACGAGTCAATTGGTTGGAAGTGTGTCAGAGAGTATAGAGGATGTCATAAAAAATATTCGTGGATATGCGATAAGATTAGAAAGACGGTCACAATGAACAAGGAATTATTTGTGAAATGGTGAATATGTCAACTAAAGAAGTGAAGCGGTCGTGTGTATGCTGACCCTAGTAAATTTATGACAGAGGCTGGACAGTCTTATTTATGGTTTGAATATTTTGGGACTGGTGGATTTGCTGAACAGGAGCATGTTGGAAGGACGAAGCATTTTATTGAGTCTGGTTATACAGAGTGGTATATTCCAGTGAATAAAGTTGGACGTAGTTTGAATTATCCGATTGTTACAATAGGAAATAATCAATTCTATGTAGCAAGAGGAAGTAAGGCAAATCATTTTTTGACGGATGGTGAGTTTCAATCGAGAAATGAAAATGTGGAAATTGTGAAAAAGAAAATAGAAGAAATGTTGAGAGAGGTATGCAAATGAGAGATTTAAGTGAAAGACAAGTATCTGATTGGGTTTATGAAAAGTTAGAGACTTTGAATTATGAATCTATATTAACAAATCCAACAACAGAGAGCATATTTCCTTGTACAGAATTACACAATCCTTTAAAATTAGTTAATAAAACACAAAATGGATTTCCAATAAAATCAACTTTTCAAGTGTCTATAACTTGTTACGATAAAAGCCAAAGAAAATGCATGGAAATGACAAATGAAGTAGAAGAAGTTTTAAGAGAAATGAATTTTTGCAGAACAAACACAAGTACAAGTATATTTGATTCCATAACGAAAAAATATGGAATTACAATAACTTTTGAAGTTCGTTATAATGCTATAACGGACTCTTTTGATTTTATAAAATAAAGGAGGAATAAAAAATGAGTGAAACAACAAGCACAACAAAAGAATTAATGCCAGATATTAGTACGTTGTCGACATTGTGGTATGCAGAGACGAAAACAGGGGAGAGAACACAAATATGTTATACGGAGGAGATTCCGGCATTAGAAGAAGCGCCAGAACAGATTACAGGTGGTGCGGTTGATATTGATTATGAGTTTGTAAGACCGGGAAAGACGAAGGCAGGAAGTGTTGAGGTACCTGTTTATTACACCCAAACACAGCATAAAAGATTAAAAGCGATTGAAAAGAAAGATTTATATTTCTTTTTGAAATATCCAGACAATACAGCAGAAGTGGAAGGAAAACCACTTGTAAAAACATTCCAAGGAAGTCTTACTGTCATTGGTGATACAATTTCAGTTGACGAGTTTCTGAAAGATAAAGTAACACTTTATAGAACAACAAAAGTTGAGGAAAGCGACGGTTTTCCAACAGAATAAATACAAGAGCAAGCATAAGCTTGCTCTCTTTTGCAAAGGAGAGTAAAAAATGATATTAGAAATAGATAATAGAAAAGTGAATTTAGTTTATAGGACTAGAAGTATAGTAAAAGTAACGAAATTATTGAATGGAAAGAATTTTGAAGATATATATTTTAATGCATTAAGTGAAAATAATATAGATGCATTAGCCAATATTATATTGGTATTTGGAGAAGATAATGATTCTGGTTTATCAGCATTTAAGAACGTAGATGAAGTATATGATTTTTTGGATGAATATATGGAAAGGAACCAAAAGACATATGGAGATATATTTGTAGAGATTGCGGAGAGTATTAATGAGATGGGTTTTTTGAACAAGAGGATGACAGAAGAGGAATTACAAGCCAAAATGAAAAATCATATGTCAATCGATATGAACGAAATTATAAAAAGTTCAGCAGAAAAAGCAATCAGCAATGTAGCAGAAAAAGAGTTCAGAGGGTACAAGGGTTAGAGGATATTGTTAGTAATATTGAAATTAGTAAGAATGTTGAGGAGTTGGTGTATTCTTATGAGGCTTTGGCGTATTATTTTGGAATGAAACCGGATGAATTTTGGATGTGTAGTTATCGAGAGGTTGTGCTTTTTTGTGAGATTAATTCGATAAGAAAGAATGAGAGTTTTAAGTCGGATGTGGTTTTACAAGAGGCGGTGACGAATAAATTGATTCAGGCGGATGGGATGAGTAAGAGACCGAAGGTGGTGAGTTTGAGGAAGATGTTTAAGGGAGTGTTTAAGTAATGATGTATATGTGTTTTAGGTGCATGCTTATGTTTTATGAATAAAAAATTATTGGAAATTATGAAGTGAAGGCACATATTCTTTTTTATGTTTAAAGTTATAAATTAATATCTAAAAAGAAGGTAGATTTTGTACAAGTGCAAAAAGTGTTGAAAAAAGAGTAAAAATGATATATAATATATTAAAATAGAAAAGAAGTGGGGGCAAAAATTAAATGTACAAAGAATCTAAGCCAATGTTGAATGCAGAAGAATTGATTGAACATTTGATAGAAAGAGGAGTAAAATTTGAGTTATTTTCTAAAGATGCTGCAAAAAAATATTTAGAGAAAAATAATAATTATTTTAAATTAGTTTCTTATAGAAAAAATTTTCCCAAATATGAAGATGGTGAAAAACAAGGAAAATATATAGATTTGGATTTTAAAATGTTAATGGATCTTTCTATTATTGATATGAGATTGAGAAAAACGATGTTAAGCATTGTGCTTGATTTAGAACATTATACGAAAGTTAAATTGTTATCAAAAGTAGAAGAGGCTACAAAAGATGCTTATGGTATAGTAGAGGATTATATTCAAAGTTTAAAAAATAACAATGAGTATGGATACTTGGAAAATGAATTAAATAAAAATATAAGAGGTACTTATTGTGGAGACTTGGTTGCAAAGTATAAAGATGAATATCCAATTTGGGTTTTTGTGGAAATTATTCCTTTTGGAAGATTAATTAAATTTTATATGTTTGTTGCGGATAGCTTACAAGACAAATTAATGTTGGATGAGGCATATTTATTAAAGAATGTAAGAGAGCTTAGAAATGCCTGTGCTCATAATAATTGTATTATTAATGATTTGAAATCTTCTACGTCGAAGTATAGAGCAAATTATAAAGTGCTTAATGAAATAGCATCTATAGGAATATCGAAGAAAATAAGAGATAATAAAATGTCTAATGTAAGGATACAACAAATAGTGACCTTGTTATATTTGAATAAAAAGATGATTACAAGTGAAGGTGTGTTGAATAATCAAATTAAGATTTTACAGGAATTAAAAGATAGAATAGAATATCACATGGATTTTTATGTAGCAAATGATTTAGTACAAACTAGTTTAAAATTTTTGAATAAAATTATTGACACATGGTATACTAATAGTATATAATATATATTATAGAGAAAAAGAATAATCTTTTGCGGAGCTATGTTTATAAGGCGTGGCTCTATTTTTCTATTAAAATCAGAAAGTATCAGAGTAATCTGGTGTTTTTTATTATACAGAAGAAAGAATAGATATGCCAAGCAATTTATTACTTGCACTAGGTAATTTTAATAAGATAAAGAAAGATTATTAAACATATTCAGTTCTGTTTTGACGTTGTTCTCTGAAAGCTTCCTTAAAGGCATTGTTAGTATCTATATATTTTCGAGCTATTTCAGATATTGACAAATTACTTAAATCTTGTTGTTGTAAGTAAAGTATTGTAAGGGCTTCGTTTCTAGTGCTCGGAAAAGTAGAAAATTCACAGTCATTTGGCATATAATCACCACCTTTCTCATTTGTGTAATGTGAAAATTATATCATAAGTGGAAGATGGAGTCAATAACATTGTAAACATAAATGGAGAAAAATAGATGCTATGTCGAATAATGTCGAACGATTTTGCTTGCAATGTTGTGTCGAAAATTGTAGAATGGTGGCAAAGGGGGAAGATAATGAATATAGAAAGATGTATATTAGTTATTGTTACTATATTAGTTGTATTATTAGGACTAACAGGTTGTAGTAACAAAGAATTAAAACAAGAAAAAACGGCAGAAGATATTGTAATCGAATTAAAAGAAAGAGGCTTAAAGGTTGGAAGATATGTTACCTATACAGAAGAAAGTGACTTAAATGACTTATTAGGAAGACCAAATCAATACATTTCAAAGACTACATTTGAAGTTATTGGATTAGAACAAATAAATAACTCTTTAGATTCAGAATATTTTTCAGAAGAAGAAATAAATGAACCGACAGGGGGAACTGTAGAAGTATTTAACAATAAAGAAGATATGAAAAAAAGAAAAGAATATGTTGAAACTATTTCTTCAAGCATGTCTGCATTGTCAGAGTATTCTTATGGCAAGGGATGTGTATTGTTAAGATTAGACCACCAATTGACTCCAAGCGAAGCAAAAGAATATGAGAATATTTTTAATGAGATTATAAAGGATTAAAATCAATGAAACACTTACTTAAGGTAGGTGTTTTTCTTTATTTTTTACAAAATCTATAAAATATCTAATACTTTGACGTTGTGTTGGTGTTAAACTATTAAACTCATCAACTGAAATACCTAACAATGCTTCAATCATAGTATTGTTTGTGTATGATACGTTAATAAGTTCATCTATAGAAATATTAAAAATATTAGATAGTTTTAATAAAACTTTTATGCTTGGATTTCTTGTTCCTGATTCATACATTGTTATGGCACTAGGAGTTATTTGTAATGTATGAGCTAATTGTTCTTGAGTTAATCCTTTAGAATGACGTAATTTTTTTAAAGTTATGCCAAAATTGTTTAAATAAACTGAATCTTCAAAATCTTTCATAATACACCTCTTAATTATGATAACACAAAAAGTAAAAAAAAACAAGATAAAATTAACAAAAAGTTATTGACAAATATAACAATAGGTGATAATATACATAACAGAAAGAGAGGTGATAATATGATTGTAAAAATTTCTAAGGAAATTGATGAATGTAAAATCAGAATGCAAAGAGCTAGATTAAAAATGAGTCAAAGAGAATTGGCACAAAAAGTTAAAACTTCAAGGGAGAAGATTAATTCAATAGAAAATGCAAGATGTAAAACAGTAAAAATTGAACTTTTAGAAGAAATTGCCAATATATTTGATTTAGATGTACAAGACTTATTTAAAAAAGAAGAGAGATAATGTGCCACTCGCCAAAGTACAACATTATCTCAAACGAACTACTTGAAGTAATTCTATATATAATTATAACATATAGAATTACCATTTTTCAAGTAGTTTAGAAAAATATTTGAAAGGTGGTATTTTATTATGGAAGAATTAACAAAAAAATTAGAAGGATATTTGGGAAGCAATAGAGATTGCACAAAAGAAATATTTAAAATGGTGGGAAGCATTTATAGAGGAGTATCTAAAGGAAGATTTACTTTAGATAAGGCACTAGAAGTTTTGAAGAAAGAAGGTGCTGTAAATGAAAGATAATTGCAGTACTTATTGTAGGAATGATAACAGGGAAAATAGTGACGTTGATGTTAGGTATGATTTATAAAAGATTTGGAATTT
>CATLDI010000035.1 GCA_949902805.1 uncultured Clostridiaceae bacterium | reverse complement strand
ATATCAACATATATTAAATTATTAATATTGTATGCTTTTTTTTATAAAAGAAAAATTTTTAGTAAATTACAATATAATTTATTGATATTAAAAATATTTTTTATAAAAAAATACTGATTTAGCAATTAAAAATATTCCGTGAAACTGTTTATATTTCTGTGAAACTGTTTACTTTCGTTGTATGAGGGAAATTAGTAATAATTATTAAAATTTTTTAAAATATTAATATATTTATAAAAAATAATATTGTGAATATACATATATATAATACTCGTTGCATGAGGGAAAAAAATTAAATCTGTGGAAAACCTATGGAAAACTTTGTAAAATATTTATATAAAAAAGTAATTTTGTATAAACACTTGCTAAAAATATAAACACTTATTTCAAAAAGTATCGTTGTTTGAGGGAAAAATATAGTAATGATTTTTATTTTCAATTTTATAAACTACTGATAATTAATATATTGTATTTTATAAAACAATATTCTAAAAACTAAAACTGGTCTAACTATCGTTATATGAGGGAAGACTATCGTTGCATGAGGGAAATCATTCGTTGCATGAGGGAAATCATTCGTTGCATGAGGGAAGCTGACTCGTTGTATGAGGGAAACATTTTTTATTTTTTCTGGTCAATTGTGGATAACTTTTCTATATAACTTACTAATAATAAAGAATAAACACAATTTCTACATAAATTATCCACAACACAACAAAATAATATATATATATAAAATAATATAAAAAATCATGGCAAAAAGAAAAAAATCTTTAGAAGCAAATATTAAAAAAGCATATCCAATTTCATATCTATTTTGGCGTTATAAATAAAAATTTATATATAAATGATATTTTGTATTTTAAATATATAAAATTGATTACAGGGCAAAATATGAATAAATAAGCATATATTACAGTTAATACATATTTTAACACTTCTATATACTTTAAAATACTTTTACATACTTAAAAAAACCTTTATATATTTATAAATATTTACAAACACTTGACAAATATATATAAGATGTTATATATTAACTAGTCACTAAAAATATATGGAGGAAACATATAATGCTTCTAACAGTAGCTAACCAAAAAGGCGGTGTTGGCAAAACAACATTTTTAGTAAATTATGCTTACTATTTAAACGAAAAACAAAATAAATCAGTATGTGTTATTGATTTAGACACACAAGCTAACTGCACACTTGTTTTATCAAACGAGAATAAAATAGATACATCATACAATCTATTTAAAGAAAGCATAAATATAAAAAAATACAGTAAAGACAAAATTAACCTCTATTACTCAGAAACAAATTTACTTGATGAAGAAGAATATAATAAAGAAATATATTTAAAAAATATACAGCAGCTTAACGAAATATTTGACTGCGTTTTAATAGATACTGCTCCAGTAGTATCAAATAGACTTATATATTCATTACAAAAATCAGATTATGTAATTACACCAATAGAATTAGAAGTATTTTCATTACAAGGATTAGAGTTAATGTTAAATACTATATTTAATATCAAAAAAGAATATAATCATAATATGACTTTTCTGGGAGTATTACCATCCAGAGTCAATACAACCAACCCTAGACAACTTAAAGCATTAGAAAATTTGAAAATTGAATATGGACAAGAATTATTTTTACCATACATAAAAAACAGAAACGATATAGCAAATGCTCTAGCAAATCAACAATCAATTTTTAAATCCAAAAGCAAACATAAAAAAGAAATACTAGATGTCTTTGACTATATATATAACAAAACTATTTAACAATGGAGTATAACATGAACAAAGAAAATATAAAAAAAATGTCTTCATTACTTCAAAATAATATAATTAATAATGATAAATACCAACTAATAAAACTTGATGATATTGAACTTGACAAAAACCAGCCACGAAAACAATTTGATACAGAAAGCATAAATGAACTTGCTCAAAGTATAATTGAATATGGAGTATTAACTCCCATATCCGTATCAAAAACAGATGAAAATAAATTTATTTTACGACATGGAGAAAGAAGATACAGAGCTTCACAACATGCTGGTATTGAAAAAATTCCAGCTATAATAGATAATGAGTATAATGAGAATACCCTTATTAAGCAGCTTATTGAAAATATACAAAGAGAATCTCTTACTAATGACGAAATATCTGATGCAATTAACTTTCTACATTACAAAGAAAAAATGTCATTAACTGATATTGCAAAAGCACTTGGCAAAAGTAATGCTTATGTAAGTAATTTTCATGCATACTCTACAATGATTATACCACTTAAAGAAAAATTAATCCCTAAAACATCTGATATTTTAGTTATTTCAGAAATTAATAGAATCAGTAAGAAAATAGACAAAACTTATGATAAAAAATTATTTAATATTTTAAATGATTCTTTTTATAAATTTATAAATTCAAACGATACATTAAATAGAGATAGTATAAATATATTAAAAGACACATTAAACAGTATTGAAACAAAATATTTAGAAAGACAAGAATATATAAATAACAATCCTGAAATACCTGACAAACAAGATATTGCTGAAGAAAATAATATCATTACTCAAGAAATAAATGATAATGAAAACTATAATACTGTAAATGAAGAATTAACAGAAACATTTAAAAAAAGAAAAGAAAAAGCAGAAAAATCTGCTAAGCAAAGACCTGAAACAAATATAATAGATATTAAAAATAAACTTAATAAAAAATATATAGAAATAAAAGATAATAATGTATTTCTTATAAATAATGAAATAAAAACTAATTTGTTAACTCTCAATGATATAGATGAAGATAAAATTAATGAAATTATAGTTTTTATCAAGCAGCTTTACAAAATTTAACTGTATAGGATTATATTGAAAATTTTTAGGTGACATATGGATATGAATGATGAAGAATTTAAAAAACTGAAAAAAGAAATAGCTGTAAAACATGGATATAATTTAGATGACGATGACCCTATTTTGATGTTTGTAACATTAAATGAATATATGCTAAAGCAATATAAAGAAGCATTAGACTATAATTTGCAGGATTTATCAGATATTATGATAAACATAAAAGGTGATGTAAATCAATACATAAAAGAAAATGAGCTTAATTTGTTTAAAAGAATACAAGAAATTAATAATAGTAATGTAAGTAAAGTTCATAATAAAATAAAAGATTACTTCCAGCAGGAAGCTAAAAGTATAAATATTATACACCAGAAAAATAATAAAAAATATAATATACTAACTATGTTAGCAGTATTAAATACTTGCTGTATTTTTGTTATATTATTATTTTTAATATATAATAAATATGTATAATCGTTTATATTATTTAAAATAAAAATGATATTATTTTTTAAGCAGGTATTATACCTGCTTCTTTATTTCATTAATTTTTCTATAAAAAGTGCTTGGTTTTAAATTAAATCTTTTCATAAAATCACAAGTTTTTATTTCTTTTTTTATCCAAGAATTATAGAACTGTGTAAAAGAATCATTATCTATTTTTATTGGTTTTCTACCTTTATATTTGCCAGCAGCTTTTGCTATTTCAATACCCTCTTTTTGCCGTTCTAATAAACAGTCTCTTTCAAATTCATATAATGCACCAAATATATTCATAATTAGTTTGCCTGCTGCTGATGAAGTATCACTGTTTTCTTTTATACTGTAAAAATCAGCTTTCTTATTTCTTATTTCATCTATTATACAGATTAAATCTTTTAAAGAGCGTGCTAATCTGGAATAAGATTCTACTATAACAATATCCCCATCTCTAATATATGCAAGCATTTCTTTTAATCCTGGTCTTACTGTATTTTTACCACTTAATTTATCTATAAATATTTTTTCTACACCAGCAGTTTTTAAAGCTGCTTCCTGGCGTTCAATATTTTGTTCATCAGTTGATACTCTTATATATCCAATACGCATACATACCTCAAAGTTTTATCCGATAAAACTTATATCTTCCAATAAAGTTATATTTTATTTTGAAATATATCATAATTAAAAAAAGAAGTCTAATGGAATATTTTTTTTATATATCTTTAGGGGATACTCCAAAGGATACAAGGATATTTTTTACTCTAAAATAAAAATAAGAATTATTTATTATTGACAAAAAAGAAATATTTAATAAATTATACAATATTAGCACTCAATACATATGAGTGCTAATATTGTAACAGGAGATTAAATATGGATGCATTATTAGCAAAACTTAATTCTTATCACATTCTAAGTAGCTTATTTCCTGGTGCAATATTTTATAATATATTAAACATATTCTTAAATATAACATTTATTGAGTTATCATTTATAACAGAAATATGCATATTTTATTTTGTAGGTATAATATTTAACAGGCTTGGTTCATTATTAACAGAAAATGTATGCAAAAAAACAAAAATTATTGATTTTGTTAAGTATGAAGATTATATCAAAGCAGTAAATAAGGATAATACAATATATTCATTTGTTGAAACAGCTAATATGTATAGAACATTTTTAACTGGCTTTATCACTCTATTAATATTATTGCCTGGTTACATATACAAAAACGGTTTATCTATACATATATTGACAATATCTATTGCATTAATATTTTTTATAGTTTTGTTTTTCTATTCTTATAAAAAACAAGTAGGATATATAACAAAAAGAGTTAAAAATTACATAAATGAGGTAAATTAATATGAATAATACTATACACTTTTTAAATGTGAAAGAAGGTGATTGTTCTTTTATACAACATAAATCTGGACGCAACACTCTTATAGATATTTGTAATGGAAATTCAAAAGATATGTCAAAAAATATAGCAATGGATGAAAGTATTTATGGAAATTTTAAACAGAAATTATATCCTGTAAATCCTATTGAATATCTTAAAAAATTTAATATAAAAGAAATATTTAGGTTTATTTTGACACATCCAGATATGGATCATATGGACGGTATAAAAAAATTATTTACAGAATTTGATGTTATCAATTTTTGGGATACTCATAATGAAAAAAAATCTGATAATTATTTTGGACAATATAAAGAGTATGACTGGTCTTTTTATCAAAATTTACGAAAAAGTGATAATTATAGAAAGCTATATTTATTGAGTAAATCTTATAGTTTTTACTATAATATGGATAGATATGGCGGGAATGGAGATGGTTTATATATTTTATCTCCTACCAAAGAGTTATTAAATTATGCCAATGAACATGAAGAATATAATGAGCTTTCTTATGTTATTCTTTATTTAATGGGTTCAAAAAAAATTATTTTTGCTGGGGATTCTGAAGAACAAGCTTGGAATATAATATTAAATAATCATTACACAAGTATTCATAATATAGATGTTTTAATTGCTCCACATCACGGAAGAAAAAGTGGTGGCAATGACTATTATCTTGATATATTAAAACCTAAACTAACACTTTTTGGTAATGCTAAATCTAAATATTTAGATTATGATTCTTGGAACAAAAGAGATTTAAATCATATAACAAACAATCAGGCAGGTTCAATTATCATAAATGAAATAAATAATACTTTAAGAATATATGTTACAAATAGGGAATTTGCAGAAGCATATAATCCAAAAACATATTATGAAGAAAAATATTTTGCATGGTATATTAGTAGCATATAATTAATATATTTATTTAATAATTGTCTACATAATATGGTGTTTTAAATTTTTTTATATTTTCAACTATTTAACAAGTTAATAGTTATGATAACTATGATTATTTTAGTAATCTAGATTTTATATACTATAATTTTATATATAATAATGTTGAATATTGTATAATAGAAGCTATGTTATATATCTCTATGATAAAAATATTGTTTATAATCTAACTTTTTTTATTAGTAGTTAAAATAGGTTTTATACATATATATGTTTAGTATAACAAGTTCACTAAATCTATTGCCTATTTTTTAATCATATTTCAATTTTGCTAATAATATCAATAAAACTATTGTGGATAAAATGTGTATAACTTTATCTGAGTTCTGCATTGAGTTCTGTATTGACACAATATTTAATATGTTATAAGGGAGCAAAAAAAGCTCCCTTTTTTATCAGATAAAATTTTAATAACCATACAGATTAATGCTGCAGAGAGTCAAAGTTTAAAATATGGGGAGTTGATAGAGTATATTAAATATTTCTTTTTGTGCTTTTTTATATCTGTGTCGGGAAGCAATAGTGATTGATTTTGATTCCAGCATATCTTTAAATGTCCTATTTTTAGAAAGCATGTCTGAAATATCTTGACCAAAAGTTGAGCTTGTATATTCTGGCAGCTGCAATACATATTGTATTTTGTTTTTATATTTTTTATATTCCCCCATCTCAAAAAATTTAAGACCTTTATCTTCAATTTTACCATGATACTGATTAAGCCATACAATAAAGTTTGCAGATGAATTACCAAACTGTTCAATAATAGATGTCATACCGTTTAATGTATGTCCTAAACTTTCACCACCAGCTATTATCATGTGAAAGAATACTTTGCCAATAAAATCATTATCATCACTTGTTAATAATTCTATTAAATCATTTTCAAGAGTATAAGCAAGAAAAGGTATAAAGCTGGAAGCACCATTATCAATAACTATATTTTTTTTATCAGTCTTAAATAGTTTTTCAATAAGTGTATCCCAGCCTCTAGCTATAATCTCATTATTTTCCATAATTGAAAGTTTTTCTACATTTAATGTTTTAAATCCATAAAAACTGGCATTTACCTGGTCGGTATCAATACAGAGTGTTTCCTCTTGCAATTCATCTTGAATGAATTGTGTAATGAATGAAGATACTGTTGTTTTACCAACACCACCTTTTCCCATTAAAATAAAGTGGAAATGCTTTTCTGGTTTTTCATGTGTTTTTTCTGACATTATAAGCTCCTATTTTTCATTATTATATGAAAATTTTTTTTGGTTAGTTATTATTATTTTTGGCTCATCTTGTATAATTTTTTTATCTTCTTTTAACGATGATTCTTTTGTTTGTAAATTTACTGATACAGTTGGTTGGTTTATTTGTGTTTTAAAGTTTGCTTGTATATTTTTTAGATTTTTAATTTTTTTATAAACAACCTGGTATGATGCTTTAATATTAGTTTCATCTATAATTGTTTCATATATTGTTTTAATAGGGATATTTAAATTAAGTGCTTTGACAATAGAATCTGCATGATGATAGATTAACATATCTATATCACCATATTTTTTTTTGGCGTTAGCATTTTGTAAGATTTTATTAAAAAAATCATCATTTTTCATCTTTATATACTCTTTTTTTCAATTATTATCATAAAATATTCTATTTTTATCTATATTATACATTTTTTGTTTAAAAGTAAATAAAAAATATAAATATTTATAAATGTTTAATATTTTTATTGACATAAAAATACTGATGTTTTAAACTTTTAAAAAAAGGGCAGGATAGGTGTGTGGCTGTCGCACACACTTTACAACATTCGCCAACGGCTCAAGTTGGAGATGGTTTTGCTTCTTTTACATAAAAGAAGAAAAGGTTATTGCTATGCAAAGTAAGAGAAAAGTTAGATATTCAATTAGATTTACTAAAGAAGAAAATGAAGAATTTACTAAAAATGTAAAAAAAGCACTTGTATCATCAAAATCTGAATATTTAAGAAAATTAGCTTTAAATAATATTATATTATCAAAGACAGATAATGAAAATTTTAGAGAGTTTTTAAAAGTTGCTGGTGAGCAGGGCAAGTTACAAGGGTTATTAAAGATTTTTATTATGGAGTATGATACAAATTATAAAACAGAAAAGAAAATTTTAGACTTAATTGATGATATTGAGCAGTTTAAAAATAGATTAAAAATTTTATCGGATAAAATTTTATGATTATCAAAAAATCAGTTATGAAAGCAAACAATAAATCAAGTTATGCAAGACTTGCTAGATATATTATAGAAGAACAAACAAAAGAAAAGATTAGAAACATAGCTATGTGGACATCAAGTGATTATGATAATGATGATATGGATTTATTTTTGAAAGATTTAAGAGCTGTGCAGGATTCTAATACTATTTCAAAAGATGATAAAACATATCATTTGATAGTGTCTTTTAGAGAGGATGAACTTGATATAAATAGATTAAAAGATATTGAACATGAAGTTGTATCAGCGATGGGTTTTGAAGAACATCAAAGACTATGTGTTGTTCACAATGATACAGATAATTTACACTTACACATTGCTATCAATAAAATTAATCCAAAAACAAATAAAATATATACTCCATATAGAGATTATCAGAAATTAAATGATATAGCATCAGCTATTGAATTAAAATATGGACTATTAAAAGATAATCATATTAAAAGTGAAAAACCATATTCTAAAGCTGTTGATATAGAGAAATCAAGTTATCTACAAAGTATGCAAGGGTATATAAAAAATATTAATTTAGATAATGTATTATCTTGGGAAGATTTTCATTCTAAATTAAATGATGCAGGCATAATGTATCAAAAAAAAGGTGCTGGAGCTGTATTTATGAATGAAGAAAAAAATATATTTGTTAAGGCTAGTAGTGTAGATAGGGAATATTCTATCGCAAAACTAGAAGAACGCTTTGGAGAATATCAAGCATATAAGTATGATGAATCAAAAGCTAAAATTAAATATGATAAGAAACCTTTGGAAGATAATGGTTTATATGAAGACTATAAATCTTTTAATGAGAAAAGAAAGAATGATATTAAATATAGTATAGAGAAATTAGATGATGAGTATAATAAAAAATTAGAAACAGAGCTATATAATATTAAAAAAATAATGAATATGACATTATTATCTAATGCATCATATATGGAAAAAGTTATTATTAATAAAGTATTTAATAATCTGATGTCTGATAGAAAAGCATTATTATATAGAGAAAAACAAGAGAAGAAATTTAAAATATACAAAAAGAATCCATATTTACGATTTAATGAATATGTAAAAAAAGAAGCATTAAATAATAATAAAAAAGCTATAGATTTTATAAATAACCAAATATCAAAAGAAAATTATATTCTTGCAGACTTTTCATCACAACTTTACAGTGCAGTTAAAGTAACAAAAAATGGAACATTTATTACAGAGAATAATATAAGATTGCGAAAGGATAGTATTAATGTAAGAAGCTGTAAAGAATACCCAATATTAAAGAATTTAAAATATTATCAAAATATATATCCAAATAAACCATTACAAATAAAAGGTAGCAAAGAATTTAAAGAGCAGGTTATAAATGTTATTGCAAAACATAATATGCCGCTTAAATTCAATGATGAATTATCAAATGATAAGATAAATAGGGTAAAACTGGAAAATAAACTTAATAATATCAAGTTATTAAAAGAATTTAACCAAATACATAATGATAAAATGTATAAATACATGCAGCTGGATTTTAAAGAAAAAGAATATGAATATAGAGGTTTTATTAAACATCTGGATAACTACTTTATCATAGTAAAAAGCTATGAGAATAATACTTTTTACATAAAAGAGCCTGATAAGAATGATTATAAAAATATAAAAGGTTTACAAAAGGGTAGCTGCATATCTTTTGATTCTGACAGTATAATGAATGAAAATTTGATATTAAATGACTTAATAAAAGTTCAAGAATATAAAAAATTAAAATATGTCTTATTAAATAAAGAAAAAGTTGAAAATCTTACATTTCAAGGTGTTAGAAAATATAAAAATGAGATTATTTATTTATATAAAGATAAGCATACAAATAGAATTTATACAAAAATAGCTACAAAGGAAGATAAAGAACTTTATAGAAAGCAAGAAGAAAAAATTTTATCAGATAAAAAAATAAAGACAGAATTAAATAACACTATGCAGCATTAGTTATATAACAGTTTAAAGTTTATTGGATAAAATTTAAATAGATAGAAAGGTGTAAGATGAATGATTCTAAATTAAAAACTAAACTAATAACTTTATTAATATTTTCTATTTTTGGTATCATATATTTACAAATAGTAACTATATTTATAGCAAAAACAAATCATTTAATTGGTTATTATCCATTTTATTATTCTATAATATGGGCATATAAATCATATAGTGTAAATACAAATGTTTTTAATGCAATATTAGAAAAATTTGCTGCATGCTTTATAGTATTAGTTGCAGGAATGGTATCAGCAGCAAGATATAATTATGCTGTAATAAATCATCAAAAATTAAATAAAAATCTACATGGGTCAGCACGATGGGCAAAATATAAAGATATAGAAAAGGCTGGGTTATTTTCTTCTAATGGTGTCATAGTTGGTGCAGTTGAATATAAGAATAAACCTAAATATTTAATTCATGATGGAGCAGAGCATATATTAACTTATGCTCCTACTCGCTCTGGTAAAGGTGTTGGTTTAATTGTGCCTACATTAACTACATGGAAGCACTCTGTCATAGCAACAGATATAAAAGGTGAGTTATGGAGTATGACTGCTGGATATAGAAAACAATATCTTAATAATTTAGTGATGAAATTTGAGCCTGCTTCAATTGATTCTGTCAAATGGAATCCTTTTGATGAAATAAGGGTGGGAACAGTAGACGAAGTTGCAGATGCTCAATCATTAGCATTGTTAATAGTTGACCCACAGGGTAAAGGACTAGAAGACCACTGGGTAAAGAGTGCATATTCATTAATCACTGGCTGCATTTTATATTTGCTTGAAAAAAAATCAAAGAGTGAATTAGAAGCAAATATGAAAGCATTAGATAGACTTATTTCTGATACTTCACGACCTTTAACAGAATTATGGGAAGATATGAAAAATAGTAAAAATGAAATTGCACGACAAGTAGGACAAGATATGCTTGATAAGCCTGAGAATGAGGGTGGCTCTATTGTTTCTACAGCAAAAACAGAATTGTCACTTTATCGTGACCCAGTTGTTGCAGCAAATACTTCATATTCTAATTTTAAAGTAAGAGATTTAATGAATCATGATAATCCAGTAACACTCTATATTGTAACACAGCCAAAAGATATTCAGAGAATTACTCCGATATTTAGATTATTAATTAATATGATAATAAGGGTTAATGTTTCTGATTTTACATTTCACCAGGAAAAGCCAAAAGGATTAAAATTACATCAGAAATTATTTAGAATAATACAAGGTAAACCGACAGAAGATTTTGCAAGTATTAGAGGAAAGGGTAGTTATAAACATAGATTATTAATGATGTTGGACGAGTTTCCATCGTTGGGTAAGATGGATATTGTTCAAACAGCATTAGCATATTGTGCTGGTTATGGAATAAAGTGTTATTTAATTACACAAGATTTGGCACAGCTTCAGGATAAATATGGTAAAAATGAAGCAATAACTTCTAACTGCCATATACAAAATGCGTATGCTCCTAATAAAGTAGAAACAGCAGAATATTTATCAAAGCAGACTGGTGAAACTACAATTATTGAAGAACATATTAATGAATCAGATGGTGGCTTTTTAGGCAAAAAATCACACAGTAAAAGTATTCAATATACTAAAAGAGCATTGCTGACACCTGATGAATGTATGCGTTTAAGAGGTGCAGAAAAAGACTCAAATGGCATGATAAAAAAAGCTGGTGATATGCTTATTTTTGTTGCAGGATTTCCAGCTATAAAAGGTATCCAACCATTATATTTTAAAGAGCCAGTATGGCAAGCAAGGGCATCAATTTTATCTCCAAAGAAAAGTGATTTAATTATAGATGATAATGATGAATTTATTGAAAAAATATTAGATTCAAATGATGAAATGAGAGAAATAGAGTTATGAGTAAATTAATTAAATTTTATATAATATTAATTTGCTTAATATTATTTGTAGCAATATATGGACATTATAATTTTGAAATTAATAGAACACATAGTCTTCCACTTGGCATATATCATATAAATTCTAGTAATATTATACAAAGAAATAATATTGTTGTATTTTGTCCCCCATATAACGAATTTTTAAAATATGCTAAAAAAAAAGGATATTTTGGAACTCTTGAATTAGTGTGTGATAATAATACTCCTAAATATATGAAAAAGGCTGTTGGATTGCCAGGTGATGATATTTATATTAGTCTTTCTGGAGTTTATATAAATAAAAGAAAAATAAAAAATAGTGAACCTTATGAAAAAATTTTATCGGATAAAATTTTTCAGAATTATTCTAAACACATAAAATTAAAAGATAAAGAATATTTTTTAATGTCAGACTACAATCAATTATCTTTTGACAGCAGGTATTTTGGGATAGTTAAAGAAGAAAAAATTTTATATAAAGTATTTCCTTTATTTACTTATTAAATAAATATAAATATTTATAATTTTATCGGATAAAATTATAAAATGGAGGATGTTATGGATTTAATTATTGCAGAAAAGCCACAAGTAGCAGCAGCTATAGCGGAAGCCATAGGTGGTAAAATTGAAAAAGAAAAAGGTTATATTATAACAGGCAATTATAATATAACCTGGTGCATTGGGCATTTATTAGAAATTAAATTGCCAGATGAAGAAAAAGAATGGTCATTTGATACATTACCAATTTTAACAGATGGGTGGAGTTTTCAAGTAAGTAATAAAACAAAAGAACAGTATAATATTATTGCTAGTTTATTAGATAAAGCAGAAACTATTATAAATGCTGGAGACCCAGATGAAGAGGGGCAATTAATTGTAGATTCAATTTTATACAAAAATGGAATCATTGATTTACAGGGCATTGAAACTAAACAAGTAAAGAGATTACTTATCAATGATTTTAATACAGAAGTTATAAAAAAAGAATTATCAACATTAAAGAATAACAATGATTATCTTTCTTTATCATTAAAAGCAATAAGTAGAAAGCTGGCAGATATGGTTTTTGGATATAATCTCACAAGAGCATACACTCTAAAAAATAAAGAGTTTGGAAATACTAATGTTATTTCTGTTGGTAGAGTGCAAACTCCAATGTTAGCTTTAATTGTTCGCAGAGAATTGGAAATTAAAAATCACATAAAATCATATTATTATACTATAAAGGGTAGCTGCTCTAAAATTGATGGTAATAATAGCCTTGATTTTACATATCAGACAAAAGCTGAAGAAATAGATGAAACTAAAAAAATTATATCAGAAGAAACTGCTAATGAAATATTACAAAGATTAAATGACAATAAAGACAAAGCAGTTGTATTTAAGTATGAAACAAAGGAAGAAATAGACAATGTTCCACTTCCTTATAATCTTTTAGATTTGCAGGTAGACTGCTCTAAACTTTATAATATGAAAGCAGATACTGTAATGTCTGTTACTCAATCTTTAAGGGAAAAACATAAAGCAATAACATACAACCGTTCAGACTGTAACTACCTGCTTGATGAAACTTATGAAGAAGCACCATTAATTATTGCCTGTCTGCAAGATATTAACGACGAAAAACTACAAAATATAATAAATAATGCAAATATAAATATAAAATCAAAAGCATTTAATTCATCAAAAACAACAGCACATACTGCTATTATTCCAACACAAGCAAAATTAGAGTTTTCATCTTTTTCTGATGATGAAAAGAAAGTATTTTTATTAATTGCAAACCGTTTTGTAATACAGTTTTTACCACCAGCTAAATATATTCGTCATAACATCACAATACAAGTTGGTGATGATATATTAGAAAATACACACAGACAGCTTATAGACACTGGCTGGAGAGGCATATTATCTGAAAAAGATAATGATGATATTAAGAATATAGATTACAGCAAAATTGCAGAAAATAAAAAAATAGAGCAAATAGATTTTACATCTTTAAAAGAAGAAACGAAGCCTAAAAAACTATATACAACAGATACTTTTTTGCAGGATTTAAAAAGAGTAGCTGTTTACTGTAAAGATGAAAAAATCAAGCAGCTTTTAAAAGATAAAGATAAGAATAAATCAGGTGAACGCGGTGGTATTGGAACACCTGCCACAAGGTCAGAAATCATTAAAACACTTTATGAACGGAATTATATAAAAGATGAAAAAAACTATCTTGTAGCTACAGAATTAGGTAAAGATTTAATATTATCTCTACAAGATACTATCACATATCCTGATATGACAGCTTTATGGCATGAGCAGCTTAAAGATATGGATTCATCAATAGAATCTGTAAATGCTTTTGTTAAATCTGTAACAGAGTTTTCAGTTAAAGAGATAAATGATATACACACAAGAGATATTAAATTCAAAAGCAATGCAATTAAATGTCCTGAATGTAATGGATTTTTAAAAAGAATAAAGTGGAATGGCTCTTTTTTTTGGAGTTGTTCAAATTATCCAAATTGTAAAGTTAATTTTAAAGATAAAGATGGAAAGCCGGACATCTGGCATTATCAGACCTGTCAAGTTTGTAAATCAGATAGAACAGTAAAAAAATATTACAACAAACAAGGTGTAGCATTTTGGAAGTGTGGAAAATGTAATCAGATTTTTTCTAATGGAAAAAATGAACTGCCTGAGTTTAATAAACAAAAAGCTATACCGTCTGATAAATACAAATGTTTAGAATGTAATAATCCACTTATAATTAGGGATGGTAAATTTAGCAAGTTTTGGTCATGTTCTGCATATCCAAAATGTAAAACAAGCTATAAAGATAATAATGGTGAGCCATTATATAATAAATAAGAGGTGAAATATGAATGAACTTTTACAACAAAAATTAATGGACTTGGATATTCCAGGAGCAGTCATAGAACTTACTCCGGAAGAAGCTGATATTTTAGGCTTAACAGTGGAAACAGCAATATCAGAAGAAGATGCATTAAATGCACGATATGACGAGGTGGAATATGAGTAAAATGAACCAGTATCAAGAACTGGCAAATAAATTTGCTGATTTAATAGAAAAAAATGAAGCTCCGTGGCAAAAGTCATGGAGTGGTAATGGATTTATGCCATATAATATTAAATCTAGTAAAGAATATAATGGTGTGAATATGCTGCACTTGATGGCAGCAGCAGACAAGAAAGGGTATGAAGATAATAGATGGTTGACATTTTTACAGGCAAATGAACTTGGTGCAAAAGTTCGTGCTGGAGAAAAGGGTGTTAATATTGTTTATCTTCAGACTACGGAAACTAAAAAAGAGATAGATGAAATCACTGGTGAAGAAAATGTAGTTACAGAAAAGCTGGAAAAACCGAGAGCAATGTGGAGTGTGGTATTTAATGCAGAGCAGTGTGAAGGACTTCCAGAGTTAGAGCTAAAACAAATTGATTTTAATCCAATAGAAAGAGCAGAAGATATATTAAATATTTCAGGTGCAAAAATAAAACATAAATCACAAGGCAAGGCGTATTACAGCCCAATAACTGATGAAATTACTTTACCGCGGCAAGAACAGTTTAACAGTCCAGAAGAATATTATAGAACAGCCTTGCACGAGTTGGGACACTGGACTGGTCATTCAAGCAGAAATAATCGTGATTTATCTGGCACATTTGGCACAGAAAGCTATGCTAAAGAAGAACTTATTGCAGAAATTACATCATTTCTTATAGGCACACAGTGCGGTTTAGGTCATGAACCAGATAAGAATAATATCGCTTATTTAAAATCCTGGTCAAAGGCAATTAGAGATGAACCGTCATTTTTATTTAATGCAGTAAAAGAAGCTGACAGGGCAGCCAAACTTATTTTAGGAAAAGAGTTAGAATTAGAAAAAATCAATAATAAAGAGCATAATATGGAAAAAGAAACACCAGAAATAAATGTAGATAAAAATAACTCTGTTACTTATATCAATGTTCCAAAGGTTGAAAAAGATGAAGCTAAATCGTTAGGTGCAAAATGGGATGCAAACAGTATATGCTGGTTTGTTCCTGCAGATATTGATGCTTCTTTATTTAATAAATGGGAAAAAGTTAATGAACAAGATTTAGCTTATAGAAAAGAGCAAATGCAGCAAAATAAAATAGCATATAAGCAGGAAGAAAAATATATTCTTGCTGTGCCTTATGATGAAAAAGACCAGGCAAAAGCTCTTGGTGCTGAATGGGATAAAGATGGCAAGTTTTGGTATTGCAAGAATGAAGAAAAAGAAAAGTTTTTTAAATGGGATATAAAAAATATTGATA
>CATLDI010000034.1 GCA_949902805.1 uncultured Clostridiaceae bacterium | reverse complement strand
TGGATATAGATAGAGAAGATGAAAACTTTAAAATAGCAGTAAATGAATATGTGAAAAATAGAAATATTAAATTAGAATATATTAGAAAAAACAAAGAAATAGCAAAAGAATTTTGTTCTTATATAAAGCTTAAAGGTTATAAACAAAAGCAACTTGCACAAATACTTAATGTTTCAGAAGGTACTATTTCAAAAATTCTTAATTCTAAGCAATAGGAAAGAAATGGACGCGTCCCAAATCTTTCCAAACGACAAAATATGATATTTTACTTGCAACTTTTAAAAACAAGTAATATAATAATAACGCAAAAGGCAAATGAATAGAATAATATAAAAAGCTTTGAAAGGAGAAATAAAAATGATTTATTCAAAAGAAGTAGAAGAAATGTGCAAAGTAGCAAAAGGAGTAGACCATGGGCCAGCACCAATTCCAGAAGAAGGAAAATGGGTAAAAGCAAAAGATGTAAAAGATATATCAGGCTTAACACATGGTATAGGTTGGTGTGCACCACAACAAGGAGCATGTAAGCTAACACTAAATGTAAAAGAAGGAATTATACAAGAAGCCTTAGTAGAAACAATAGGATGCTCAGGAATGACACACTCAGCAGCAATGGCAGGAGAAATATTAGTAGGAAAAACAATATTAGAAGCATTAAACACAGACTTAGTATGTGATGCTATAAATACAGCAATGAGAGAACTATTCTTACAAATAGTATATGGAAGAACACAATCAGCCTTTTCAGAAGGTGGCTTACCAATAGGAGCAGGAATGGAAGACTTAGGAAAAGGACATAGAAGCCAAACAGGAACAATATATTCAACACTAGAAAAAGGACCAAGATACCTAGAATTAGCAGAAGGATACATAGTAGAGATAGGTTTAGATAAAGATGACCAAATAATAGGATACAAATACGTAAACCTAGGAAAAATGATGGACAACATAAAAGCAGGAATCGAACCAACAGAAGCAATCGAAAAAGCAAGTGGAAAATATGGAAGATTTGACGAAGCAGTTAAAAAGATAGACCCAAGAAAAGAGTAATTGAAAAAGAAGTCAGAAGACAGAAGTCAGAAGATAGAAGTCAGAAGTCAGAAGATAGAAGTCAGAATATAAGCAATTTCTTCGAAGAATTTACTTATATTTCTGACCTCCGATCTCCGACCTCTGACCTCCAAAACAAAACTTAAATATATAAATAAACTAGAACAATGAGAAAATTAAAAATAGTAGGAGGTAAAACAATGGCACTATTTGAAAGTTATGAAAGAAGAATAGAACAAATAAAACCAGTCATGGAAAAATACGGAATTAAAGATTTCGAAGATGCATTAAATATATGTAAAGAAAAAGGATTTAATCCTTATGAAATAACAAGAGGAGTACAAACAATATGTTTTGAAAACGCATGTTGGGCATACACTTTGGGTGCAGCAATAGCAATAAAAAAAGGTTGCACAAAAGCTGCAGATGCCGCAAAAGCAATAGGAGAAGGTTTGCAAGCATTCTGTATACCAGGAAGTGTTGCAGACGATAGAAAAGTAGGTTTAGGACATGGAAACTTAGCATCAATGCTATTAAGCGAAGAAACAAAATGTTTTGCATTTTTAGCAGGACACGAAAGTTTTGCAGCAGCAGAAGGAGCAATAGGAATTGCAAAATCAGCAAACAAAGTAAGAAAAGAACCATTAAGAGTTATATTAAACGGTTTAGGAAAAGACGCTGCACAAGTAATATCAAGAATAAATGGATTTACATATGTAAAAACAGACTTCGACTTCTTCACAGGAAAAGTAAATGTTGTAGAAGAAATAGCATACTCAGATGGAGAAAGAAGCAAAGTAAGATGTTATGGAGCAAATGACGTAAGAGAAGGTGTAGCAATAATGCATATGGAAGGCGTAGATGTATCAATAACAGGAAACTCAACAAACCCAACAAGATTCCAACACCCAGTAGCAGGAACATACAAAAAAGAATGTATAGAACAAGGCAAAAAATACTTCTCAGTAGCATCAGGAGGAGGAACAGGAAGAACACTACATCCAGATAATATGGCAGCAGGACCAGCATCATACGGAATGACAGACACAATGGGAAGAATGCACTCAGACGCCCAATTTGCAGGTTCATCATCAGTACCAGCCCATGTAGAAATGATGGGACTAATAGGAATGGGTAACAACCCAATGGTAGGAGCAACAGTAGCAGTAGCAGTAGCGTGTGAAGAAGCAATGAAATAGAAGGAAAGAATTGGGACGCGGGGAGAAAATATAAAAAAAAAAAAAAAATTATTTTTTAAAATTTTTTTGATGGGCCAAAAAAAAAAAATAATATTCTTAAATCAGGGGTCCTCTTAAAAAATTTTAAAAAAAAATTTTACTTTTTTTTTTATTTTTTGTGACGCGTCCCAATTCTTTCCTTTTATTTTTCGTATTCAAAATTAGCATTGTAAAAAAAGTAAATTTGTGATAATATAATAAAAATAAAAAATAGGAGAGAGATTATGAATAAAGTTGTATTAATCACAGGAAGTAGCAAAGGAATAGGAAAAGCTACAGCAATAGAGTTTGCAAAAAAAGGCTATAATGTAGTAATAAATTATTTAACTGATGAAAATAATGCAAAAGAACTATCAGAATATTTACAAAAGGAATATAAAATAGAAACATTAGTAGTAAAAGCAGATGTATCAAATGAGAAGCAAGTTCAAAATATGGTAAATCAAGCAATAGAAAAATTTGGAAAAATAGATGTACTTGTAAATAATGCAGGAATAGCAATAGATAAAGAATTTGAAGATAGAACGGTAGAAGACTGGAAAAGAACATTAGAAGTAAACACAATAGGAACATTTTTAGTATCAAAATATGTAAGTAAAAATATGCTAAAAAATAAAAGAGGAAAAATAATAAATGTATCATCAACAAATGGAATAAACACATTCTACCCAACAAGTATAGACTATGACGCCTCAAAAGCAGCAATAATAAACCTAACCAATAATTTAAGTATACAATTTGCACCATATATAAACGTAAATGCAGTAGCACCAGGCTGGGTAAATACACCAATGAACCAAGAACTACCACAAGACTTTATCGAAGAAGAAACCGAAAAAATATACAAAAAAAGATTTGCAGAGCCAGAAGAAATAGCCAAGGTAATACTATTTTTAGCGTCAGATGATGCAGAATACATAAATGGAACAGTTATAAAAGTAGATGGAGGAATGTAGAAGGAAAAATTTAGGAAACAAAGTGAAAGATTTGGGACGCGTCCAGAAATTTCCAAAGTTAAAATAACTTAAAATATAAAAGTTATTTATGTTTTGGAAATTTCTGGACGCGTCCCAAATCTTTCACTTCGTTTACTTATTAAGATTTTATGAAGACTATTCACTTTTAAACAAAAAGTAGTATAATAAATAACAGTAAAAAATAAGGAGAACAAAAGTGAATAAGAGAAAAATAATAAATATAGTAATAATAGTAATAGTTATAGCAATATTTGCATTAGCGATAGCATATTTTGCACCAATAATGAAAGATATATCAACAAAAGAAGGGCAAATAGAATTCAAAGAAAAAATAGATAACCTAGGAATACTAGGAATGCTTATACTTTTCGGCTTAGAAGTTGCACAAATATTTTTTGTAGTAATACCAGGAGAACCATTAGAAATACTTGCAGGAATGTGCTATGGAAGCATAGGCGGAACAATATTTATAACACTATCAGTATTCATAACAACAGCAATTTTATATTTTCTAGTAAGAAAATATGGAAGAAAATTCGTATATAAATCTTTCAAAAAAGAAAAGATAGATAAAATAGAAAATAGTAAAATACTAAAAAATCCCAAAAAAGTAGAAGTAATAATGATAATACTATTTTTAATACCAGGAACACCAAAAGATTTATTAGTATATATAGGAGGCTTACTACCAATAAATCCACTAAGGTTTATACTAATATCAACATTTGCAAGATTTCCATCAGTAATATCATCAACCATAGTAGGTTCAAGACTAGCACAAGGAGATATAAAAACAAGTGCAATAGTATATGGAATAACATTTTTAATTACAGCAATTATATTAGCAATAATAAATTTATTTGACAAAAACAAAGAAACAAAACAAGCTTTAGAAGCACTTAAATAAAAAATAGAAATTTTAGGTACAGAGTTAAAAATTTTAGTTTTGTGGTTAACTTTTGTAATATAAAACAAATTTTAATTGAAGTAATGTAAACAAAATATATTTAACACTGAAAAAACACTAATAAAAAGCAGGATTACAGGCTATTTTATTAGTGTTTAAATTTATTACAAAAACGAACAAAATTTCAAAAAACTATTGACAAAATAAAAAAAGAGATATAAAATAAGTTTGATAAACGAACAAGAGTTCAGAAAAACAATATTTTGCGAGGAGTGGTTAAAAAATGAATTTATTAAAAAATAAAAGTAATGTAATAACATACACAGTTAATAAAAAAGAATATAGCAATTTATACATATCTGTACAAAATGGAGAGGTTATTATTAACGCTCCTTGGTATATGGCAAGTAGCCAAATACAAGAAATAGTAGAAGAAAAAAAGCAATGGATATTAAACAAAATAAATGAATATGAACAAGCTTGTGAAAAAAGAAAAATGCAAGAATATACAAAATTAAAAACAGTAAAAGTATTAGGAATAAATTATGATTTAGCTATAAAATATAAAAACATAAAAGCACCAAACCTAACAATAGAGCAAGGTAAAATATTAGTAACACTTCCAAATAAATATAAAAAATTAGAAAATGAAGAAATAGTAAAAATGCTAATAGAAAAAATGTATGAAATGGTAGCCAAAAAAGAGATAGAAAGAGCAATGGAAAAAACAAGAATAATGATGGGCATAGCTCCAGAAGATTATGAGATAAAAAGAATAGAAGGCACATTAGGTAAATGTATAAATGAAAAAATCACAATAAATCCTGATATAGCTAAGTACAGTAAAGAAACTATAGAATATATCATTTTACATGAATTCTGTCATTTAAAATACAAAAATCATACAAAATCTTTTTATAATATGCTAAAAACATATATACCAAATTATGAACAAATAGAAAAAGAAGTAAAAGGAAAATCATATTAAAATAATCGATTCATATAGATAATTTAAATTAAGAAAGGAAATTATATTGAATAGGCCAATTGGAAAGATAACTAAAAAATAATTGAATTATAATGAGGAAAAAACAATTTTCATAGGCGATGAAAATATTAAACATATGAAAGAAGAACACGCGGAAGATTTTAAAAGATATGGTTCAAGAATAAAACAAATTATAAAAAGTCCAACATATTTGGCTAGAAATAGAAAGAAAAATTCTATAGAGTTTATAAAAAATATAAAATAAATAAAGATGAATATGTATTAATTGCTGTTAGAGTAAGCAATAATAATGTTCTATGTTATGGCAGATGAGAAAGTAGAAAAATATTTTAAGCATAATTATTTTTATAAATTTTGACTTGAAAAAGTTAACAATGTATGTTATCATAAATATAATATATAATAATATAAGAAAAGTTTTGAGGACGGAACTGGTAGCCGTAGCTCATTTAAAAAGGTGTAGGAGATGTGGGAGTACCACCCCACCTAACTTTTCTATAAATAAAATAGAGTACAGTAAAGTACTCTATTTTATTTATAGAAAAAATTAGTTAGAAATAATAACAAAATATAGAATATAAATATTATTAAATGTTACAAATTATATTCAACATTATAATTAAGCTGAATATAATTATTACAGGAGGTATATAAATATGGATGGAGTTTATGAAACAAGTATTAACACGCCAATGGGAAACATTAATGCACGTATAGCATTAAAACAAACAGGAAACGTGATAAATGGAATAGTAGAAATAATAGGTTCGAAAAATCCACTTGCAACAGGAAAAGTAAATGGGAATAAATGCTATTTTTCAGGAGAAATGAAAAATAATATGCTTAGTTTAAAGTATGATATAACGGGAGAGTTAATAGGTAATGTACTTAATATTTATGCGAAAACGAATATGGGAGAATTTAAATTACAAGCTAAAAAAGTAGCGTAGTAAATAACAAAAAACAATATAAAATATGTAAATAGAAAGATATACAGTAGCAAAAACTGTATATCTTTTTATTTACAATTATTTAGTCTTTACGATTTTTTTATTTTATGATTGGTAGATAAATTAGTGAATAGTGAAAAAATGAATAATGAATAGTGAATAATACATAAGTGCTCTTAGTGTATTATTCACTATTCATTATTCACTATTAATTTTTCACTGCGAATTTTACAATTCGCACTTATGGCTGGGGTACTGTGATTCGAACACAGGAATGTCGGAGTCAGAGTCCGATGCCTTACCGCTTGGCGATACCCCAATATGTGTATCAGGTTATATACAAAAATTATAATATCATAAATAATTGTAAAAATCTACTATAATTTTTTATTTTATATGAAATATTTTGGAAAATGTGGAAATAATATAATAAAAATAACGAGAGGAGAAAATAGAAATTGAAAGATTATTTAGGTATCGAAAGTATAAAAGCATTAGAGGTATTTGATTCAAGAGGAAATCCAACAGTTCAAGTAGAAGTTGTAACTGAAGGACGGATTTAGTGGGGTGGCATTAGTACCATCTGGAGCTTCAACAGGAAGTTTTGAAGCAGTAGAATTAAGAGATGAAGATGATAGACTAAATGGTAAAGGAGTAGGAAAGGCAGTAGATAATATTAATAAGAAAATTGCAAAGAATTTAAAAGATAAAAATGTATATAATCAAAGAGAAATAGATGAAAAATTAATAAAATTAGACGGCAGTGAAAATAAAGCTAATTTAGGCGCAAATGCAACATTAGGAGTTTCATTGGCAGTAGCAAGAGCAGCAGCAAATTCATTAGGGATTGAACTATATAATTATATAGGCGGAGTAAATGCACATGAACTACCAATTCCAATGATGAATATATTAAATGGAGGAAAACATTCAGATAACAACATAAGTATGCAAGAATTTATGATTATGCCAGTTGGAGGAATAACTTTTAGAGAAAGAATGGAAATGTGCGTAAATGTATATCATAGACTTAAGAAAATTTTGAAAGAAAAAGGATATAGCACAGCAGTAGGAGATGAAGGAGGTTTTGCACCAAATTTAGATGGAGAAGAACAAGCAATAGAACTCATTTTAGAAGCAATACAAAAATCAGGATATATAGCTGGAAAAGATATTTATATTGCACTTGATGTGGCAGCGACAGAAATGTGGGAAGAAGCAAGAAAGATAGGAGAAGAAGGATATTATTTCTGGAAGAAAGACATATTAAAAACAAAAGAAGAAATGATAGAATATATAATAGAATTAAGTAACAAATATCCTATAATTTCAATAGAAGATGGACTTGCAGAGAATGACTGGAACTCATGGAAAATATTAACTACAAATATAAGAAAAGATGTTCAATTAGTAGGAGATGATTTATTTGTTACAAATAAGAAAAGACTTATGAATGGAATAGAAAAAGGCGTTGCAAATGCAATATTAATAAAACCAAATCAAATAGGAACTTTAACAGAAACTTTAGATTGTATAGAAATAGCTAAAAAAGCAGGATATAGAACTATAATTTCTCACCGTTCAGGAGAAACAGAAGATACTACTATTGCAGATATAGTAGTAGCAACAAATTCTGGTCAAATAAAAACAGGTGCACCATGTAGAACAGATAGAGTTGCAAAATATAATAGATTATTAAATATAGAAGAGGAACTAAAATAAAAAAAAAGTGGCTTTGCCACTTTTTTTATTTTAGTTTTTTACTTCTAATTCCTATTACTATACAAGCAACTAATGCAACTGCAATTATAACAGTTAATGTAATTGTTGAACCTGTTTGAGGAATAGGGTCTGGGGCTTTAGTAGTATCTACAACTAAAGTTACTTTTACTTTTGGTGTAACATCAGATGTAATAATTTTCTTTTGCCCATTTTCATCTAATATTTTTTCAGTAGTAATATCAACTTTTTCATTAGTATTTAAAACAACGCCAACTATTGATTCATCAATATTATCTTTTAAAGTTAATTTATATGAAAGAGTATCTGACTCTCCGTAACCTAAACTGTCAATATGCCATACTATCATATTATTTTGTAGATCAATATCTTCTGATACAGTTCCTAAAGTAGGAAGTGTTACATATTCAAAATTAAAATTATTAATTATTTCTTGTGGAAAATAATCATATATATCAATGTCAGTTAAAATATTATCTTCTGGTGCTACTAATTGAGTTAAAATTGTTTCAGAAACAGTTTTCTCAATTTCACTATCAGTAATATAATAGAATTTTCCAACAGTAGGAATTTCAGGAGTTCCAAAAATCTCTTCTGCTAGTTCTTTAAAAGTTTTGTTTGTTTGAGCGGTTTCAACATCAGTAGTAACACCTGTCATCATAGATAATATTTGAATTCCATCATTGTCAAGTTTTTGTAGTGCATTTTTTGTATTAGTTGCAGTTACTCCAGAATATAGAATTTTATTACTTCCAAGAGATATGTTAGGAACGCCATCTGTTAATAAAACTATAAACTTATTATCACATGTTTCTGAAAATTGTTGGCTTGCAAGTGTAAGTCCAGCTTCAATATTAGTTCTTACACCAGTAGCATCATTAGCAACTTCAGTTATAGCATTTAATACAGTATCTTTAGAATTAGTTAAAGCAGTTCTTAACTTAGCATCTGTAATAGTTCCTTCATTGTCTCCTGTTGAAAAACTAACAATACTTAATTTGACAGTATCTAACTTTAAAAGCTCAGTTGCAAGAAGTTTAGCAGAATTTGAAACAGCTTCCATTCTTGAACCACCAGTAGAAATTGAATTATCCATACTCAATGAGTTATCTATAACTAAAACAATTTCACTTGGTTTATCCAATGGTTTAACAGCATTGTTAGATATTTTTAAACCAATAGTTAATTCCTTTTTTTCTAAATCATAATCAATAATCTTTTTTTCAAATATAGCATTATCTGTAACGTTAATTGTACAAATATTATTTTCTACTATTTCTAATTTTGCTTTTTCTGAACTAGTAGTTGCAGCAAAAACGCTTGAGCAAAATAATAGTATTAACAAAATTACAGAAGCTATTCTTTTAAAATTTTTCATAATTAATCAATTCCTTTCTTAAATATATAAATAATCTTATTAAATTATAGTATAACCAATGTTTGTTTTCAATATTTTAATAAAAATGAAATAAAAATGTAATATTTTATAGAAAAAAGTGTAAATATGTGGTAATATAATATTTACAAGTTATTTATATTTTAAGGACAGGGCAAATTCTATAAAAATTGTAGATAAATTAAATATTAGACCCACAACTCTTAGAGAGTTACCCTTTAAATAAATTACTTAAATAAATGTGAAAGGAAAATAAAAATGAAAAATATATTAGGAATAATAGTATCATATATATTTATAGGAATTGTTATAATACTTGCTAAGTTTTTCAAAAAATCAGGAGAAGAAGCAAGTAGAAAATTTATACATATAATGCTCTCTAATTGGTGGCTTATAGCAATGTACTTTTTTGAAAATGCATTGTGGGCATCATTAGTACCATTAAGTTTTGTAATAATAAACTATGTTTCATACAATAGAAACTTAATATCAGTAATGGAACGAGAAAACCAAGATGGATTAGGAACAGTATATTATGCTATATCACTACTAATAATTTCAATAATAACATTTGGAATTATTGAAAAACCAGAAATGGGGCTATGTAGTATATTAATAATGGGATATGGAGATGGACTAGCAGCAGTTATAGGAAAAAGGGTAAAAAGCTATGAATACAAAATAGGAAATACTAAGAAAACATTAGCAGGTTCACTAACAATGTTTATAATAACATTTATAATAGTAGCGATATTTTCTGGGGTTACAGGTGTAAATTTATGGTTAATAAAATCAATAATAACAGCAATAATACTTACAGTAATAGAAGCAGTGTCAATAAAAGGAACAGACAATATAACAATACCACTATCAGCATGTGCATTATTATTTCTAATGTAATGGTTTAAAATCAGCCACCTTCTGCATTTGTATATATTAACACTCCGAGACAAGGGGTATTCCTCCATCTCAAAGGACTGTCGGGATTCAATTTTGATTTTAATATATACAAACACAGAATATTACTCTACAAATTTAAAATACTATTTTTCTATACAACAATTAATTAGATTATTTAAAAATGTAGGGGCTTAATCGGTAAGAAATACTTAAGAGCATTTACCGAATTACGCCCGAAAAATAATGAATAATAAAAAACGAGGGATGTAGAAATGGATAATATATTAAATAAAGTAAATAATCCAGAAGATTTAAGAAAACTTAATATAAAAGAAAAAGAAAAATTAGCAACAGAGATAAGAGAAAAAATTATAAACACAGTGTCAATAACAGGTGGACACTTAGCTTCTAATTTAGGGGTAACAGAACTTACTATTGCTCTTCACAGTGTTTTTAATACACCAAAAGATAAAATAGTATGGGATGTAGGGCATCAAACCTATGTGCATAAAATACTAACAGGAAGAAAAGATAAAATAGATACATTAAGACAACTAGGTGGTTTATCAGGCTTCCCAAAAATAAAAGAATCTGAATATGATAGCTTTGATACAGGGCATAGTAGTACATCAATATCAGTAGCACTTGGCATGGCAAGAGCAAGAGACATAGAAGAAAAAGATAATAATGTAATAGCTGTAATAGGAGATGGTGCTTTAACAGGTGGAATGGCATTAGAGGCTTTAAATGATGCTGGAAATAGTAAAACAAAATTAATAGTAATATTAAATGATAATGAAATGAGTATATCAAAAAATGTAGGTGGAATATCTCAATTCTTAACAAAAATAAGAACTAGAAAATTCTACAAAAAGTCTAACAATAGTATAAGAAAAGCATTAGAAAAAGTACCAACCATAGGAACACCAATTATAAGATTGGCCAGAAGAGTTAAATATAGTTTAAAACAACTATTTCTACCTAATATGTTTTTTGAAGACTTAGGTTTTAAATATTTAGGACCAGTAGATGGTCATGATATAGAAAGACTAGAATGGATTTTAAAATTAGCAAAAAAAGAACAAGAACCAGTACTTGTACATATAATAACAAAAAAAGGAAAAGGCTATAAACCAGCAGAAGAAAACCCAGATAAATTCCATGCAACAGGAAGCTTTGAAATAGAAACTGGAAAATCTAAAAAAGAAAAGAAAAAGGACTATTCAGCAGTATTTGGAGAAAAGCTAGTAAACCTAGCTAAAAGTAATGAAAAAATAGTAGCAATAACAGCAGCAATGACAGATGGAACAGGCTTAAAAGAATTCAAAGAAAAATATCCTAACAGATTTTTTGATGTAGGAATAGCAGAACAACATGCAATCGCTCTAGCAGCAGGAATGGCAAAAGAGAGACTAAAACCAGTAGTACCAATATATTCGTCATTCTACCAAAGAGCATATGATCAAGTAATACACGATATATGTATAGAAAGCTTGCCAGTAGTAATGTGTGTAGATAGAGCAGGAATTGTTGGAAATGATGGAGAAACACACCAAGGATTATTAGATTTAGCATTCTTCAATATAGTACCAAACCTAACAATAATGGCACCAAAAGATTTCAAAGAATTAGAAGAAATGTTAGAATATGCAATAGAGTTAAACTCACCAGTAGTAATAAGATACCCAAGAGGCGGAGAAAACGAAAAAGTAAAATTTGAAAAACATGAAGAAATAAAGCAAGGAAAAGCAGAAACATTAAAAGAAGGGAAAGATATAAGCATAATAGGGATAGGAAAAATGGTAGCAAAAGCTATGGAAATTGCAGAAAAATTAGAAAAACAAGGAAAAAGCGTAGAACTAATAAATGCAAGATTCCTAAAGCCATTTGATGAAGAAAAAATAATAGAAACAATTACAAAAACAAAAAATGTAATAACAATAGAAGATGCAAGCATAATAGGGGGGCTAGGTGCAAAAGTAAAAGAAATAATAGCAGAAAATAAATTAGAAAATGTAGAATTAAAGTGTTATGCTTACCCAGATAAATTTATAGAAGCTGGAAATGTTTCAGAACTAGAAGAAAAATATTTGTAAATTGAGTGTCCATTGTGGACAGGTACAAATGGGTAATCTGTCCCCTTGGGGACATTTCTAATTTTAGAATTCTTATGGGATAATTTCTTTTTAAAATTTATAGTATGTAGAAATAAGGAATGTGGAGACTCTCACAAAAAAACAATAAATGGAGAAAACATGGATAGAACAGTAATAAATAAATATAAGAATGAAAAAGACAAATTACTAATATCAAAAGTAATAGATAAAATAAGATTTTGCGAAACTAAAAACAAAATTCAAACAACAGATTTTCTAGATGAAATGCAACAGAAGTTATTAGAGAATTTCTTAAAATCACAAAAAATATCTAATTACTTTTATACAGGTGGATTTGAAGAAGCGGAAAGAAAAATCTTAATAATATATCCAGAAAAGTTGGAAGATATTATAGCTAATATTAATCTAAATGAATATATAAATTCTATACGAATAGAACTACCGAATGAAATGCGTGGAGAATACACACATAAAAATTACTTGGGCGGAATAATGAAATTAGGCATATCAAGAGAAAAAATAGGAGATATTTTAGTAGATGACAATGGAGCAGATATCTTAGTAATGCCAGAAATGTTAAAATTTTTAATTACAGGCATTCCAAGCTTAACAAGATTTAGTAAATCAAAAATAGAACAAATAGAATTACAAAACCTAAGAAAAATAGAAATAAAAACACAAAATTTGAAAATAACAGTTGCCTCAATGCGATTAGACAACATAGTTTCAGAACTTGCAAAAAGCTCAAGAGGAAAAGCAAATGAATTATTAGCGCAAGAAAGAGTATTACTGAATCATGAAACAATACAAAAATCTTCAAAAGAAGTAAAAGAAAATGACATTATAACAATTAGAGGAAAAGGAAGATTTATAATAAAAAGTATATTAGGTAACAGTAGAAAAGGAAGATTATTTGTAGAGACAGAAAAAATTATTTAAACTATTGAAATATGTAACATAATGTGATAAAATATAAAATATAAAAGGGTATGATACCTTTCGAAATAACTTCGGGAGGTAATAAACTTACCTCCTACAAGAAATTATTATTAAATAGGAGGTATGTTATGAGCATTGAAATGTACTTTGACACCAATGAGATGGTAACAATAACTAAAAATGGAGGAGAAACACGTGAAATAAAAAAGCAAGAAATAAGTGACTTCATTGTAAAAGGGCAAAGCATGGTTGATATAATTAATAGAAAAGTAACAAAAGGAGATAGACCACCAGAAGGAATGCATATAATTGAAGGCGCAGTTATCCTCTCAAATTTAAACAATGTTACCTCAATTCAACTTACAGAAGATGACAGAATTGTCAGATTCGATCCTGTTGGAATAAGAATGAAAACAAGTAACAGAATATGGAACTTTCTTATTTCCAAATTTAATGATTAATAAAGGAAGAGGACTTTAAGTTTAAACTTAAGGTCCTTTTTCTATTGATTTTAAAAATACTATATGTTAAAATACCAATATAGATAAAGTTACCAAAAGGGACAGATTACCCATTTGTACTCGTCCTCAATGGACAAAAGGAGAAAACAAAGTTGGAAGACAAGAAAAAATACATTAGAAATTTTAGTATAATAGCACATATAGACCATGGAAAATCAACCTTAGCTGATAGATTGATAGAAATGACAGGAGTTCTTTCAAAACGTGAAATGGAAGCACAAGTTTTAGACAATATGGATATAGAAAAAGAACGTGGAATTACTATAAAATCTCAAGCAGTTAGAATGAAATACAAAGCAAAAGATGGAAACGAATATGAACTTAATTTAATAGATACCCCAGGGCATGTAGATTTTAACTATGAAGTATCAAGAAGCTTAGCTGCATGTGATGGAGCAATTTTAGTAGTGGATAGTAGCCAAGGAGTAGAAGCACAAACTTTAGCAAATGTGTATTTAGCAATAGATAATAACTTAGAAATTCTACCAGTAATAAATAAGGTAGACTTACCAAATGCAAGGCCAGATGAAGTAAAACATGAAATAGAAGATATAATTGGTATACCAGCAATGGACGCACCATGTATTTCAGCAAAATCTGGACTTAATGTAGATGAAGTATTAGAAAGAATAGTAACAGATTTGCCAGCACCTACTGGAGATAAAGAAGCTAAACTAAAATGCTTAATATTTGACTCAATATACAATGATTATAAAGGAGCAATAGCATATGTTAGGGTAAAAGATGGAACAGTAAAAGTAGGAGATGAAATATTACTTATGGCTACAAATAAAACTTTTGTAGTAACAGAAGTAGGACATTTTGAACCAGGAAGCTATGAATCATGTGAAATGTTAGAGGCGGGAGAAGTAGGATATATAGCAGCGAGTATAAAAAGCCTATCAGATATAAGAGTTGGTGATACAATCACATTAAAAAATGATAAGGCAGAAGAACCATTACCAGGATATAAGAAAGTAAACCCAATGGTATATTGTGGTTTATATCCAATAGATGGTAGTGACTACGAAAACCTAAAAGTAGCATTAGAAAAACTAAAATTAAATGATGCAGCACTAGAATATGAAGCAGAAACTTCAAATGCACTAGGTTTTGGTTTTAGATGTGGATTTTTAGGATTACTTCATTTAGAAATAATAGAAGAAAGGCTAGACAGAGAATTTGACCTAAGCCTAATTACAACATCACCATCGGTTATATATAAAGTATATAAAACAGATGGAACAATGATAGAACTATACAACCCATCAGACCTACCACCATCAAACGAAATATCATATATGGAAGAACCATTTGTAACTGCCGAAATTCTAACACCGAAAGAATTTGTAGGAAATATAATGGAAATATGCCAAAATAGACGTGGAATATATATAGACATGAAATATTTAGACGAAAATAGAGTAACACTAATATATGAACTTCCACTAAACGAAATAATATACGATTTCTTTGATAACTTAAAATCACGAACAAAAGGTTATGCGTCATTTGACTATGAAATAAAAGATTATAGACGTTCAGAACTAGTAAAACTAGATATATGGGTAAATGGAGAAGGAGTAGATGCACTATCATTTATAGTACACAAAGATTCAGCCTATGACAGGGGAAGAAAAATGATAGAAAAACTAAAAACATGTATACCAAGGCAATTATTCGCAATACCACTTCAAGCAGTAATAGGAGGCAAAATAATAGCAAGAGAAACAATATCAGCAATGAGAAAAGATGTACTTGCTAAATGTTATGGTGGAGATATAACAAGAAAGAAAAAACTACTAGAGAAACAGAAAAAAGGTAAAAAGAAAATGCGTCAAATAGGAAATGTAGAAATACCACAAGAAGCTTTCTTAAGTGTCCTTAAATTGGATGAAGAATAAAAGGGGATGTAAAAAAAGTGTGTCAATATGCCCCATCCCTTTTGACACACTTTTTTACATCCCTTTTTGTAATAAGCCTACTTAATTAATAAACTTATAACAATGATACAATTAGCTTGAAATTGCCAACCTCTCCAGTTTGGTTTCTAATTTAATTATCTTAGCTTCAGTTTTTTCGTTTAAAAAGATGCAATAAGAATAACAGTCGTAAATCCATGTTAAGTCACGTGTATAACATGAAAATTCACAATTAGAACTATAAAGAGATGCAGCATCAGGTTTATTGTTTTTTCGCATGAGTTCAATTGTTTCATCATATTCAGCAATTGACTTACGATAAAAATTAGAGCGTATCTTTAACTCCTCTAATTTTACAATTAAATGCTCTTCATACCGTTTTTTCAAAAATGTAATTATACCCATAAAGTAAGTACCTCCTAATGAATTATTTTTTTAAAAAACAACTTAATAAAGTAATTATATAACAAAAATTAACATAAGTCAATAAGAATAATAAATAGTAAATTACTATTTTAGAAAAGGTCCATTCAAAATTCTATTGCAACAAAAACCTAATATATATTTTTTTATTAATTAAGCTGCTTTTTCTATTTTATTTATTTCTATATTAAACATCTCTTCTGCTGATGTGTAATTTAATATTTCTC
>CATLDI010000033.1 GCA_949902805.1 uncultured Clostridiaceae bacterium | reverse complement strand
ATAATAGAAAAAAATGATAAGGAAAAAGAAATAGAGCTTATGGTGAGTATAATGAAAGCAAAAAAAGAGTTAGATGAGGCAAATAAAAACTTTGAATATGCACAAGATGATTTAATTGATTATTACACATATCAAATAAAAGCATGTAGAGCAAAATTCAATTATTTAGTAAAACAAGCCAAAGAACAAGGCATAGTATTGGATATGATAAACCAAATAGAAATAAAGTTAAATGAAGCCATATAAAATATATAAAAATACTGTAGGGGCACGGGGAATCGTGCTTTTTGATATTATAGGAAAGTACGCTATTTTAAGTTGTAGGGTGCGATTATCAATCGCTCGTGTGGTGAAGTCACTTTCTTGTAATTATAAAATATAAAATTAAAAAATGTATAAGAAAAGTAAGTTATATTTGTCCAACATTAATCATAATATTAAACAAAGAAAAAAAGGTATGGTGATTAACGTTGGAAGCAAATACAATTATAACTTATTTAGCTTGTATATTATTTTTATTTATCATAGGTAGAATATTTATAGTACCATTAAAATTTATATTAAAACTAATATTTAATTCAATTATTGGAGGAATTCTAATATTTGTTATTAATTTAATAGGAGGAATATTTAACTTCCATATAGGCTTAAATATAATAACTGCAATAGTAGTAGGAATTTTAGGAGTTCCGCGGAGCTATTTTATTAGTAATTTTAAATTTGCTGTTATAGAATTTTCAAGGAAAATTATGAAAAAAGTGTAAGACAAAAAAACAAAAAATAGAAGAATAAAATTTTACGAATTATTGCAAAAAGAAAGAATATAATGTATAATACAAAAAGAATTCTAAAGTTATGACTATAATTTTAGTTACCACCAAAATAAAAAGGGGTAGTATTATGAAAAAATTTTTATCAAATTACAAATCAACAATAATTCTTCTTGTTGCTATTATTGTTGGTGCAGTCGTAGGACTTATTTTTAAAGAAAAAGCAACAGTATTAAAGCCATTAGGCGATATCTTTTTAAATCTTTTATTAGTCGTAATTGTTCCACTAATATTTTTAACAATAACTACATCAGTAGCTAAAATGAAAGAACCTAAACGTTTAGGTAAAATTGTAGGTACTATAATATTAGTATTTGCAATTACATCAGTAATAGCAGTACTAGTAGGTTTTTTAAGTACATATTTTATAAAACTTGTAAATCCTGAAGATTCTGAAAAAATAGTAGAGGTTTTTGATGAAGAAGCAGTAGAAGAGGAAGAAGAACTTTCTATTGCAGAAAGAACAGTTAGCTTATTAACTGTAAATGACTTTTCAAAACTATTAACAAGAGATAACTTAATAGCATTATTAGTATTTTCAGTAATATTCGGAATAGCAATGAATATGACAAAAGAAAAAGCAGAGCCAGTTTTAAATTTCTTAAACTCTGCAAATGAAATAGTAAATAATATTATAAAAATAATTATGTACTATGCACCAATAGGCCTAGGTTGCTACTTCGCAGCAGTAATAGGGGAACTTGGTTCAAGTATTGCAGTAGGATATTTAAAAACTTTTGTAATATACTTTGTTGTTTCAATTGCTTTTTATATAGTAATGTACACACTATATGCATTTATAGCAGGTGGAACAAAAGGTATAAAAGCTTATTGGAGAAATATAATTCCAGCAACACTTACATCACTAGCAACATGTTCAAGTGCAGCATGTATACCTGTAAATATAGAAGGAGCTAGAAAAATAGGTGTACCAGAAGATATTGCCGAAACAACAATACCATTAGGAACAAGTTTCCACAAAGATGGTTCAATAATAGGTTCAGTATTTAAAATAATGTTCTTAGTATGTTTATTTGGAACAAGTTTAGCTACAGCAGGAGAAGTATTTGGAGTAATAGGAATAGCATTACTTGCAACACTACTAGTAACAGCAGTGCCAATAGGTGGAGGAACAATATCAGAAATGTTAATAATAACAATGATGGGCTATCCAGTAGCATCATTACCAATACTAACAATAATCGCTACAATAATAGATGCACCAGCAACTATGCTAAATGTAGTAGGAGATTCAGCATCATCAATGTTAGTAGCAAGAATTGTTGATGGAAAAGACTGGATGGAAGAGAAAAAAGATTTAAAAGAAGAAGTGAAAGAAACAGTTAATGTTTAAATGGAAGTTAGAAGTTTGATGTTGGAAGTTAGAAAGGAACATCAAATTTATAAATAAAAGATAAAAAGATGAAAAAGTGTAAAATCGCAAACCATATTTAAGTTTGCGATTTTTATAATAACATTAAGGAATAAAAATACTATACAATAAGAACAGCAATTGAATGATAATCAAAATAATTTAAGTTACCATCAACTAATGCCCAAACTAAATCATCAACTTTAGGAGAAAGTGTTTTAGCTGCAATGGTTTCGATGATATATTCACCTAAATCTTGATATTTTAAAATTTTCCGATTTAATTCAGAAGAATAATATACGTCTACTACTCTCAATTTATACATCATATAGATACCTCTTTATAATATTTGTAGACATGATCTTCAAGATTAATATTTAACCTTGTCGGAATACAATTTGTTACATAGATATAATAACATGATATAGAACAAATTACATGTATCAAATAAAAACCATTGCAAATTATGGTAAACTATGTTAAAATAATTACAATATTTACAATAAAACTATAAATAATAATTTATTTTAAGTAAAAGGAGGACATGTGCATGAAACATGAACATAGGCAAGAAGAAACTCGGTGGTATGAATATGGACCAGAAAAAGAGTTAAAAACAAAAGAAGAAGCAAAAAGAAAAGTAGAAAATGATACAAGAGATAAATTAACAGCGTTTTATTTGTTAGGACTTTACTGCTTAGTTGAAGAAGATAACATTGAAGATAACGGAAAAGCTGTAAGGAGAGTAATAAAATTTAAATACCCAACAAGTATATTAGAATAACGCAAACAAAAAGAGGCTGTAAAAAGCGTGTCAAAAGGATATCAAATTGACCAACTTTTTACAGCCCTTTTTGTTTTTTCTTGTTTTATTCAACCGTTACCGACTTAGCCAAATTCCTTGGTTTATCAACATCTAACTCTTTTTCTTTTGCAATATAATAAGCAAATATTTGTAGTGGTACAATAGAAAGTATAGGTGACAACAAAGAATTAGTTTTAGGAATATTAAAAACCAAGTCAAAAGTATTATTGAAAAGTTCCTGATTAGTAATTACAAATATTTTCGCACCTCGTGATATAACTTCTTGTAAATTGCTAATTGTTTTTGAAATTAATTCATTATCTGTTAAAATACCAACAACATAAGTACCATTTTCAATTAAAGCAATAGGTCCATGTTTTAATTCGCCAGCAGCATATGCTTCAGAATGAATATAGGAAATTTCCTTTAACTTTAGCGAACCCTCCAAAGAAATAGCATAATCAATTCCTCTACCTAAAAAGAATATATCTTTTTCTAAATAAACCTGTTTTGCAATTTTCTTTATTTCCTCTTTATTTTGCAAAACTAATTCTATTTTTTCCGGCAAGCTAAGAAGTTCACTTTTTAAATTTTCCAATATGTCAAAAGAAGTACTTTCAAGAACTTCTGCTATATAAATAGCAAGTAAGCAAAGAAGTGCTATTTGACAAGTATATGCTTTAGTAGAAGCAACCGCTATTTCGGGTCCTGCATGGGTATAAAAAGAAAAATGAGCTTCTCTTGTAATAGAACTACCAATAACATTAGTAATAGCAATAGTTTTACAACCTTTTCCTTTTGCTAATTTTAAGGCCGCAATAGTATCAGCGGTTTCACCAGACTGACTAATAAATATGCATAAAGTATTCTTATTAATAATAGGGTCATGGTAACGAAACTCAGAGGCAATTTCTACATAAGTAGGTATTTTACACAATTTTTCAATAATATTTTTACCAACTAAACCAGCATGCATTGCTGTTCCACAAGCTACAATATAAATTTCTTCAACATTAATTAGGTCATATTTAGATAAATTAGAATCTGAAAAATTACATTTAGTATTTAATACAATACGTTTATTAATAGTATTAGCAATTGCCTTAGGCTGCTCAAATATTTCTTTTAGCATAAAATCTTCATATCCATTCTTAGTACTGTTAGAACAATTCAAGTTAATAGTTTTATATTTTTTATAAATTGTATTTAACTCTTTATCAAAAAAATTTATATTATCTTTTTCAATAACAGAAAATTCATTATCATCTAAAAAATAAAAGTTTTTAGTATATTCTAAAACAGCAGGAATATCAGAAGCAATAAAATATTCCATATTACCGTATACCTATTACAAGAGGGCTATTTTTCTTTGCTACAATTTGCATATTAGGAAAATCTTTACACAAAACTAAAATAGCATAACTACCTTTAAAATCTTTACAAGCTTTAAAAACAGCATTTAAAAAGTTTTGCTTTGTTTTTTCTTCCTCAGAATAATAATAATGAATTAAATTAGGAATAAGCTCAGTATCTGTTTGAGAATAGAAACAATAACCAGCTTCTTCTAGAAATTGACGAAGTTCTTTATAATTTTCAATAATTCCATTATGTACAACTGCAAAGCTATTACTATTATCTTTATGAGGATGAGCATTTTCTTTGCAAGGAATTCCATGAGTCGCCCACCTAGTATGAGCAATACCAACACAACCTAAAAAAGAATTATTATCAATTAAACTTTCTAAAATTGAGACTCTGCCACTTTCTTTTCTAACTTTAATATAATTACTTTCTATAGTAGCAATACCAGCAGAATCATAACCTCTATATTCCAAATTTTTAAGACCATTTAATAATATAGGTAAGCATTTTTTTGTACCAACATATCCAACAATTCCACACATAAATATCCTCCTTATGTTTTATAATATTGTAAAAAAATAAAAAAGTGTCAAAAGGGACGGGGTAAATTGACACATCTTTAAAAAGATAAAGTGTGTCAATTTACCCCGTCCATTTTGGCAAACTTTTTTTACAGCCCTGTTTTTCTTGTTTTTAAAATTCTAACAATTAGAAGCAATAAAATTTGTACATTTTTTATATAAAGATAATCTTTTTTTTGCATATTCCCGTATATAAACATTATAATCCTTAGCAAGTAGTTCTAATGTTTCTAATGAAGTAAAATCATTTGTAACGACTTCTTCACGTATATTGAAGTTTGGGTCTTGTGCAAGAATTGATAGTATGTCTGGGGAGCTACTCTCACAAGCTAGTTTTTTTCGTTCACTTGTAGAAAGCAATTTTGATAAATCGTTCCATGTCATAAGAACCTCCTAACTTATATGTTAAGAACAGCTATTGCATGGTAACCAAAATAATCCAAGTTATCATCAATTAATACCCAAATAGTATCTCCAACTTTGGCACATAAAGTTTTAGTTCCAACAGCTTCAATAATACGCCCTCCTAAGTCGTTTCCTTCAGGATCCTGGCATGAGAAAATGCACCGACCAAATGAAGTAATAAAACGTACATCTATTACTTTTAATTTATACATCATAATAGATACCTCCTCATAATATTTGGAGAATTGCTCTTTAAAGTTAGTATTAACATTTCTGAGCTACAACTGGTTACATATATAATATAACACAATTAACATAAAAAAACAAGATGCTTGGCTAAAGTTAATACTCTTGAAATACTTTAATATATAAATAGCTTTGAATAAAGAATGAGAAACAATTGATTTTTATCATAAAATATGCTATATTATATTAAAAATGTAATAAAGTAACTCGTAAACAAAATTGTTAAGGAGGTAGTAATATGCAAATATTAAAAAGAGACGATTCAAAATTAAAGGATTGGTCTCTAGAGGTAGAATGTACAGGTATAGGATATGACAACAAAAATAAACCTTGTTATTCGCCTCTAAAGTTGGAAGATAGTGACATTGTAAAATTAAGACAAAAGGAATCTTTAGGAGAAAATGCATCTAGACACTGGTTAAGCTATGGTTTTATTTGTTGTCAATGTAATTGCTTTACAGAAATTCCGGGATACATTATTCCAAGTGCTATTCGGAGCTATTGTCCACAAATAGCACCAAAAGGGAGTGAAGACTACTCAAGACTTTCTAAAAAAGAAAAAGAACTAAGCGAAGAACTATAAAAATTGTCAGAAAGATAAAGAATTTTGACACTTCTTTAGTCAAATGCTAAAAGGGACGTGGTAAATTGGTACCTCTGTGAGTGCCAATTTACCACGTCCCTTTTGGCATACCTTTTTACAGCCCCTTATTTTTGTCTAGCTGTTTAAATCTTATTATTAAATATAAGTACATATATATTTTTCTTTCAAATTATTTAACAATATGCTATAATATAAATGAAAAAAAATTATGAGAGGAATAACAATGTTTAATATAGAGGAAGAACTAAAAAAATTACCTAATAAGCCAGGCGTATATATAATGCATGACAAAGATGACAAAATTATATATGTAGGTAAGGCCATTTCTTTAAAAAATAGAGTTAGGTCATATTTTAGAAAAACAAATAAAACACAAAGAATACAAAACATGGTAGCTCTAATAGACCATTTTGAATATATAGTAGTAGATAATGAAACCGAAGCGCTTATATTAGAATGTAATTTAATAAAAAAGAATAGACCAAAATTTAATGTACTTTTAAAAGATGATAAAACATACCCATATATAAAAATAAATCTAAAAGATGATTTTCCAAATGTATATGTAACAAGAAGAGTATTAAATGACGGAGCAAAATATTTTGGACCATATCCATCAGCTGGAGCAGCAAAAGAAATGGTAGACTTTATAAAAGAAAAATTTAAAATTCGCCAGTGTAAAAGCTTTAAATATAAAGATAGACCATGCCTAAATTATCATATAAAAAAATGTATGGCACCATGTATGGGGTATATTTCAAAAGAAGAATATAGAGAGCAAATAAACCAAATAATATCAATTTTAGATGGAAACTTAAGTGGAATTTTAAAAGAATTAGAACAGCAAATGCATGAGGCATCTAAAAATATGGAATTTGAGAAGGCAGCATATATAAGAGACAAAAGGCTTGCAATAGAGAGAATAGGAGAAAAGCAAAAAGTTTCAAATATAACCGAATATGACATAGATGTTATAGGCTTAGCAAGAAATGAGGTAGAAGTTTGTATAGAAATTTTCTTTGTGCGTGGTAGTAAAATGGTAGGAAGAGAGCATTACTTTTTTAAAGAATTAAATGATGAAAAGGATGAGCAGATATTATCAGATTTTGTGAAGCAATACTATATAGGAAGAAACATACTACCTAATAAAATAATGATGAAAGAAGAAATAGAAGAAAAAGAGATATTTCAGGAATGGCTAACAAAAGAAGCAGGAAGAAAAGTAGAAATAAAAACTCCACAAAGAGGAGAAAAACTGCGTCTAGTAGAAATGGCTGAAAACAATGCAAAAATAACTTTAGATAACAAGTCAAAAGATAGGTATGATGTATTAACAGAACTAAGAGAAGTATTAAATTTAAACAAAATGCCAAGGAAGATAGAATGTTTCGACATATCAAATCTTTCAGGAACAAATATGGTAGCAGGAATGTGTGTAATGAAAGATGGAGAAATAAAAAAGAATTTATCACGCATATTTAAAATAAAAACAGTTTATGGACAAGATGATGTGGCATCTATGAAAGAAGTAGTATCAAGAAGATTAAGGCGTTCAATAAAAGAAGAAAATGGATCTTTTGGAAGTTTGCCAGATGTAATTTTTGCAGATGGAGGAATAACACAAATAAGGGCAATAAAAGAAGCCATAGAAGCGGTATCCACAGAATATGAAAACAAAGTGGAAAACTTAAAAGAAATAAAGGTATTTGGAATGGTAAAAAACGACAAACATCAAACAAGAGCTCTAATAGATGAAAACAGAAAAGAAATAAAATTATCAGAAAACCTAATGAAACTAATTACTCTATTCCAAGACACAGTACACGAAACAGCAATAGGCTACCACAAAAAGTTAAGAGATAAAGAAGTAACAAAATCAGCCCTAGATGAAATAGAAGGGATAGGACCTGCTAAAAAGAAAGCATTACTAATAAAATTTGGAAGTGTGGAGGAAATGAGTAAGGCAAGTATTGAAGAGTTAATGGGAGTAAAGGGAATAAGTAAAGAAATAGCAGAGAAAATAAAAGAATTATAAAAACATTAAAAATGTATAAGGTCACAATTTGTGACCTTATACAATAATTAAAATATATTGATAAATAAAAATAAATGTTTTGCAATATAAACAAAAATTCAATAAACAATATCCAATTTTAAAATTAGCAAAAACAAGTATATTTCATGATAGATTTATAGTAATCGATAATAAAAATTTATACCATATAGGAGCATCTTTAAAAGACTTAGGAAAGAAGTGTTTTGGAGTTAATAGAATTGAAGATATAAATTTTATTAAAAACATTGAAAATAATATAAAACTATAACAAATTTTTTAAAGCAAATACTTGTAATATTACCAAAAAAAGGATATAATAAAACTCAAAGTTTACTTAGGGAAAGACAAGTTCAAAGAAAAATGGGAGATGGAAAAATATGAAAGTAAGTAAAGAAGAAATTTTGCATATAGCAAAGCTTGCAAATTTAAATTTAAAAGAAGAAGAAATAGACACATATTTACTACATTTACAAGATATTCTAAATTTTGCAAACATAGTAAATAATGCACCAGTAGAAGGTTTATCAGAAACAATAGGTGCAAATAAAAATTATAATGTATTTAGAAAAGACGAAATAATAAATTTTGAAGATAATGAAGCGCTACTAGCAAATGCACCAGAAAAAGAAAGAAATATGTTCAAAATACCAAAAGTAATACAATAGTTGTAGGGGCTTAATCGGTAAGGAATAATTAAGAGAATTTACCGAATTACGCCCCAAATATAACATTCAAACTCAAAGAAAGGGAGTAAATTTAATGGAAATTACCGAATTAACCGTTCACGAATTAAAAGAAAAATTAGCCAATAAAGAATTAACAATAACAGAAGTAACAAAAGCGTATATCAATAGAATAAATGAAAAAGAAAAAGATATTGGAGCTTTTGTAACCACATTAGAAGAACAAAGCTTACAAAAAGCAAAAGAAATAGAAGAAAAAATGAAAACGAACGAAATAAAAGGAGAATTAGCAGGTATTCCAATAGGAATAAAAGATAACATCTGTACAAAAGGAATACACACAACATGTAGCTCAAAAATGCTAGAAAACTTTGTTTCACCATATGATGCAACAGTAATGGAAAAAGTAAATAATGAAAACATGATTAATTTAGGAAAATTAAACATGGACGAGTTTGCAATGGGTGGTTCAACAGAATACTCAGCATTTCATATAACTAAAAACCCATGGAACCTAAACAAAGTGCCAGGAGGTTCATCAGGAGGAAGTGCAGCAGCAGTAGCAGCAGGAATGGTGCCTTGGGCACTAGGTTCAGATACAGGTGGCTCAATACGTCAACCAGCATCTTTTTGTGGAGTAGTAGGAATGAAACCAACATATGGCTTAGTTTCTCGTTATGGACTAGTAGCATTTGCATCATCACTAGACCAAATAGGACCAATAACAAAAGACGTAGAAGACTGTGCTATGCTTTTAAATGTAATAACAGGTCATGACGAAAAGGACTCAACATCAGAAAATAGAGAAAAGATAGATTATACTCTAAGTTTAAAAAATGATGTAAAAGGAATGAAAATAGGAGTTCCAAAAGAATTCTTCGGTGAAGGAATTCAAGAAGAAGTAAAACAAAAATTAGAAGAAGCAATAGAAAAATATAAAGAATTAGGAGCTCAAATTGAAGAATTCTCATTAGATATTGCAAATTATGCACTAGCAACATACTACATAATAGCATGTGCAGAAGCAAGTTCAAACTTAGGAAGGTTTGACGGAATTCGCTATGGATACAGAACACCAAACTATGATAACCTAAAAGATATATACAAAAATTCAAGAAGTGAAGCATTTGGAAGTGAAGTAAAAAGAAGAATAATATTAGGAACTTATGTGTTATCATCAGGATACTATGACGCATATTACAAAAAAGCGCAACAAGTACGTACATTAGTGCAATCAAAATTTGATGAAGCCTTCAGTAAATATGATGTAATATTAACGCCAACAGCACCAACAACAGCATTTAACATAGGAGAAAAATCAATAAACCCACTAGAAATGTACCTAGCAGATATATGCACAGTATCAGTAAACATAGCAGGACTTCCAGGAATATCAATTCCATGCAACGTAGATAAAGAAGGAATGCCAATAGGAATGCAACTAATAGGGCAAAAATTTAGCGAAGAAACTTTATTAAATGCAGCATATACATTTGAACAAGCAACAAAATTTAGAGAAAACTATAAACCGATGTTATAGAAGTCAGAAGTCAGAAGTCAGAAGTCAGAAGTCAGAAATCAAGTGAATTCTTCGAAGAAATTGCTAAAAATCCGACTTCCAACATCTGACCTCCGACTTCCAAAAGAAGGAGGAAACAATAAATGTCAAGAGAAGACTATGAAATAGTAATAGGACTTGAAGTACATGCAGAGCTCTCTACAAAAACAAAAATCTTTTGTAGTTGTCCAACAGAGTTTGGAGCAGAGCCAAATACACATACTTGTCCAGTTTGTATGGCAATGCCAGGTGCGTTACCTGTACTTAACGAAAAAGTTGTAGAATATGCAGTAAAAGCAGGTCTTGCTACAAATTGTGAAATAGCAAGAAATAGCAAAAGCGATAGAAAAAATTACTTCTACCCAGACCTTCCAAAGTCATACCAAATTTCTCAATTTGATATGCCACTTTGTGAAAAAGGATATGTAGAAATAGAAGATAAAAATGGAGAAAAGAAGAAAATAGGAATAACACGTATACATATAGAAGAAGATGCAGGAAAATTAAACCATAATGAATTTAGTGGAGGAAGCTTAGTAGATTTAAATAGAGCAGGAGTTCCACTAATAGAAACTGTATCAGAGCCAGATATACGTAGCAGTAAAGAAGCAGAAAACTATTTAAGAAAATTAAAATCAATATTTGAATATATAGAAGTATCAGACTGTAAAATGCAAGAAGGTTCATTTAGAGCAGACGTAAACGTTTCTGTAAGAAAAAAAGGAACAAAAGAATTTGGTACACGTACAGAAATGAAAAACATGAGCTCATTTAGAAGCATAGTACGAGCAATAGAATATGAAGCAGATAGGCAAATAGATGTAATAGAAGAAGGCGGAAAAATAGAACAAGAAACACTAAGATGGGATGATGTATCAGGAAAAACATTCTCAATGAGAGATAAAGAAGATGCTCAAGACTACCGCTATTTCCCAGACCCAGACTTAGTAGCAATAAGGCTATCAGATGAATACATAGAAAATATAAAGAATAATCTACCAGAACTACCAGAAAGCAGAAAAGCAAGGTACATGAGTGAATTAGGTTTATCAGAAAAGGATAGTAATTTGCTAACAGCATCAAAGCATTTATCAAATATGTTTGAAGAAGCATCTGCAATTTGTGGAAATCATAAACTAGTTGCAAACTGGTTATTATCAGATATTTCAAGAATACTAAATGAAAAAGAAATAGAAGCAGACCAAATACCATTTACAGCAGAGCAATTAGCAAAAATGATTACACTAATAGAAAAAGGAACAATAAGTAGCGCAATAGCAAAGAAAGTAGTAGAAGAATTATTTGAAAATCCAAAAGACCCAGAAGAAATAATAAAAGAAAAAGGCTGGATACAAATATCAGATGAAGGAGCAATAAAAGAAGTAGTACTAAAAATAATACAAGCAAACCCACAATCAGTTGCAGACTTCAAAGCCGGAAAAGATAAAGCAGTAGGCTTCTTAGTAGGCCAAGCAATGAAAGAAACAAAAGGAAAAGCAAACCCACAAATGCTAAATAAAATGTTTATAGAAGAATTAAAGAAATAAGAAAAGGAAAGGAAAGGAAAGATTTGGGACGCGTCTAAAACTTTCCTTTTCTTCTTGTTTTCTATTATTTTTTTGATTTTAATAAAAAGGAAAGTTTTAGACGCGTCCCAAATCTTTCCTTTCCTTTTCTTTTCTTAATTTATTTCCTTTTGAACAGTATCAAATCCAATACCACAAATGAAAAATGCTACTGCAAAGCTTAAAGCTGTTCTAAATAAAGAAATTCCTATGTAAAATAAAGTAGGTAAGCTATAAAAAGCTTCATATGTAAGTAATATAATACTTGAAAGTATACAAACTATAAAGGAAAATACAAAGCCTGCTTTCATCACTTTAACAACTTTAGCATCTAAATTGTTAACTTTATCTAAAAAAATATTTACAAATTTCATAAATATACCTCACTTCTAATATCTTATAAATTTATATTAACATAAAATGCTAATAAAATCAAAGGTAATTTTTAACAGAAAATGTCGTAATTTGAAGATATATTTTTCTTGAATTATGTAAAAAACAATGCTATAATATATAAGATTTTAATTCTTAAATATTTAAAAAATCTTTTAAATATTTTTCCAATAATAAAAAATATTAAGAAAGGGATGAAAAAACGAAAATAAAATGTTATAATAAGAAAGGAGGAATCCTATGCCAGCAATAAGTATGTTTTATGGTATCATAATAAGAATGTACTATGATGACCATAACCCACCACATTTTCATGCATTCTTTGGTGAGTATGAATCCATATTTAACTTTGAAGGCGAAAAAATAGATGGAGAAATGCCAAATTCAAAAATAAAGTTAATAATAGCATGGGCATTAATACATAGAGAAGACTTAATGGCAAACTGGGAACTAGCTAAAGATAGTGAAAAGTTATATAATATAAATCCTCTAAATTAAATAAAGGAGGTATCTATGAGAAAAATAGTAGATGTACAAGTATTAGAAAATTATAAATTACTACTTACTTTTGATAATAATGTTAGAAAAATAAAAGATATGAAGCCATATTTAGAAAAAGGTGTATTTAAAAAACTAAAAGATGAGGAAGTCTTTAATAAAGTGAAAATATCTTTTGGAACTATATCATGGGGTAATGACATTGATATGTGTGCAGATAGTTTATATGAAACAAGTGAAGAAGTTAAATAGCAAAACAAATGAACGAAGATTTTGATACAAAATCTTCGTTCATTTGTTTTATAAAAAACGAAACTAAAATTTTCTAAGTTCCTTCGTCACTTAAGAAAATTTTAGTTTCGCATAATTATCTTGTACAGAGCTTTCCTTCGTTTACACTCGGAAATTCCTACAATATAAAAAACTGTGCACAATTTTTTATATATTTTGCTTTAAAAGCCAAAATTTATAAAAATTATTCATAACTTTATAAACTTAAGCTTTTATAGCGTTTAATTTTTTAGCTAAATTTGATTTTTTTCTAGCAGCTGTGTTTTTTACTATAACACCTTTTGTACAAGCTTGATCTATTTTTTTAGTAGCTTCAGAAAATAATGTTGTAGCTTCTTCTACGTTACCTGCTTCTACAGCTTGTTCGAATTTTTTTACAGCTGTTTTGTATGCTGATTTAATCATATTATTTTGCATTGTTTTCTTTTCGATAACTCTTGTTCTTTTTATAGCTGATTTAATATTTGGCATTTTTTTGCACCTCCTCAATCGTTACTTCTAAATATAGCAAATAAAATTCTACCATAAAAAGGCAAAATTTGCAATAGTTTATGAAAAAATGTATTAAAAAACTTGAAAAAAATATAGAAAATATAAAAAATACTTGAAAATGTTTGAAAAATTTTCCAAAACAAGTTATAATATAATTATATCAGAGTAATTTTAACAAAAGATCAAAATGAAGGGAGCGATTTTTATGAACATAAAAATAACAGGAAAAGAACTAAAGGCAACAGACTCAATAAGAGAGTACGTTGAAAGAAAAATTGAAAGGTTAGAAAAATATTTTGGAGAAGACATTGAAGTAATGGCAACAATAAAAACAGAAGGAAATGAGCAAGTTGCAGAATTACACGTAACAGCTGCTGGCGAAACATTCAGAGCAGTAACAGCACATAGAGATTTATATGCTTCAATAGATAAAGACATAGACATTTTAGAAGGACAAATAAGAAAAATGAAAACTAAAAAAGAAAAACAAAATATGTCAGACTCAATAAAATTAAAAGAAACACTAAATAGTGATAAACCACAAAATGAAATAGAAAATGAAATAATAAAAACAATATATTACAGCATAAAACCAATGGCACCAGAAGATGCAAAATTAGAATTAGAAGGAAAGCCAAAAAACAACTTCTTAGCATTTATTAACATAGAAACAGGAAAAGTAAATGTAATATACAGATTAAAAGATAGCAAAAACTTTGGTTTAGTAGAACCAGAAGCATAAAAAACATAAACTAAAATAAATAAAGTCTTGCACAAGCAAGGCTTTATTTATTTTGGCTTTGATATTCTTATTTCATTTGGCTTTCAGCTTGTTGTATTAATTTTTTAACCATGTTACCACCAATTCTACCAGCATCTCTTGAAGATAAGTGTCCGTTATAACCATCTTTTAAAGTTACACCAACTTCGCTAGCAACTTCATATTTGAATTTGTTAAGAGCTTCTTTAGCTTCTGGAACTACTTTGTAATTTGAGTTTGTCATTTTTTTCACCTCCTGAAAAATTTAGATTTCATTATATATATTGCGCAAATAGGAAAAAAATAAACTGGAAATTTAAACCAAATACTTAAAAAAATTATGTAAAATATATTATAATACAAAAAATAACTGTTAAAAAATTTCTTTTTAAATAAGGAGGAACTAAAATGAAAACAGAGAAGATTGGTATTGTTGTAGAAATGCGAGACGAAAATCGGATTATAGGTTACTTAGCGAGAGTACATGTATCAATGGATCTTGACGAATATTGGAGAACTATAGTCAAAATGAAAATAGGAGCAATTAACTTTATATATCTTACAAAAAAAGAAAAGTTTGTGTGCTAAATGGTACTATTGATGATGCTAATGAGGTAATTGAAGAACTTCAGAATATTGGATATAATCCTTCCAAATTTTTATTTGAAGAAAAAGAATATAAATGTACAACAAACTAAAAGGAAAGACAGGAACTTGTTTCCTGTCTTTCTTCTTATGTAGAAAGCCAAAAAATAAATTCCTGTTTTTCTAATATTTTATTTCTTAAAATATAATATAACTATTTGTTAGCCATTTGTCTTTCAGCAGTTTCGATTAATTTCTTAACCATGTTACCACCTATTCTACCAGCGTCTCTTGAAGATAAATCTCCATTATAACCTTGTTTTAAGTTAACACCAACTTCACTAGCAACTTCATATTTGAATTTGTTTAAAGCTTCTCTAGCTTCTGGAACTACTTTGTAATTTGAATTTGTCATTTTTTTTCACCTCCTAGAATGTGTATATAAGGAAAACAAAAATAGAATGTTTTCACAATATATATAATGTTCAAAAAAAACTAAAATAAACTGGGAAAATTTTGTATAAGAGGAATTTTTAAGTTAAAATAAAAATCAATTTGTAAAATAAACACGAAAAAGAATACTTTATTAAAGAAAAGAACAAAATAAAAATGAGGTGTTTTTAATGAATGAAGATAAAAAAAATGACACAGATATAGAAGATACAACAAAATATGGAGAATTTGTTTCATCATATTTTGCTTGGACAACATTAGAAAAACAAAAGCAAAATGCAAAAGATATGGATAAAATGACAAAAGGAAAAGAAAATTAAAATTTTATTACATCAAAACAATATTATTTATAATGTAGAGTGTAGCGATTGTGCCTACTCATACTCTAGCGAATTACTTAAATAAATGTTTAATTTTGGACAATTTCTTTGAAGATAGGATGGACATAGGAGACAAACTTAAAGTTAAAGATAAGATTTATATTATTATAACCTAAATATGTAAATGAAAAAATATTAAAATGAAATAAAGAATCTTGACAACAAAAGTTATTATTGTTAAAATTAATCCAATAGTAACAACTTAGTTACATAAGAACATTGAAAATTGAATACAAGAGCTAGTATAAAAACAAAGAAAAGCACAAATGATGTTCAGATGTAAATAAGTTAAAACAATTAATAAACATATAAAATAAGAAACTATAAAATATAAGAAAAACATATAAAAGCTGTAGGGGCCTATATCTAAAAGGAATACCAAAGAGCATTTACCGAATTACGCAAAAAATACCAACAAATAAAAACATATGTAGGGGCGATTAGCAATCGCCCGCACTTCGAAGAAACTACCACAAAAAACAAAAGAAGGGAGAAAATAAAAATGTTAAAAACAAAAGAACAAAAAGGTATAACACTAATAGCTCTTGTAATCACAATAATAGTACTAATAATATTATCAGGAGTAGCAATAAACTTAACACTAAGCGATAACGGAATATTCACAAAAGCAAAAGAAGCAAGGGATAAAACAGAAAGAGCAACCCTAATAGAAAGAATACAAACAGAAATACTAGAAAAACAACTAGAAA
>CATLDI010000032.1 GCA_949902805.1 uncultured Clostridiaceae bacterium | reverse complement strand
ATAGATTATTATAATAATAAAAGGATAAAGGGCAAATTAAAAGGAATGAGCCCTGTACAATACAGAGTTCATTCCCAAGTTGCCTAGTACCTAATCAAAAAATGTCCAATTTTTTGGGTTCAGTACACATTGGCTCTACTTTTTATTTTTTTAGTATTTATCTTTCTTCTACGTTTCCTTTATTCTTCTTGTTTCAATACTTTTATAAATCTCTTCTAATTTTATTCCTCTATTATATCCTTCTTTGTAAAATTCTTCTATTGGTTGGTTTAAATAGTCATATCTATAACACAATTCTAATGTAATAGGTCCAGTATAGTTATTTTCTTTTAGTTTGGTTAATACATTATTCCACTCAATAGTTCCATCAAAGGGTAGTAAATGTAAATCATCTGATTTATCATTATCATGTAAATGTACCGTAAAGATTCTGTCCTTGAAAAATTCGTAATTAAATTTGTCATTGAAATGTGCATGACAATGACCTGCATCATAGCAAATGCCAACATTATCTTCTTTTATATTGCCTAATATATATTCTAAATAGCCTTGTTTTTTAGTGTTTTCAAAAGCAATTTTGATTTCTAATTCTTTTGCACTTTTTACAAGTCTTTTTATCCTTTTTAGTCCAATTTCATTATACATTGGTGGTTCATTACCAGATGTTAAGTGCATAACTACTAAATCAATATTATTTTCTTTCATTACTTTAAAGTCTTCAATATAGCCATCTATAACTTTTTCGCCATTTTCGTCTTCTAACCATATTGCATTAATATTTCTTAAGTTTTTATATCCTAAATGCGAAAAAATAATATTTAATCCTAATTCTTTGCAATAATTAATTTGTTCTATTTCGCTAAGTTCTTCAATATATTTATTATAATATTGAATAAATACATTTTTGAAACCTGCATTATAAATCGCATCTATGGTTTCTTTTGCAGTAACATTTTTGTTTCCATTATTAACACATACTGCTATATTGTTTATCATTTTTCTGCCCCTCATTATTTTTTATTTATTTCCTTATACATAGATATATAATGTTATTCGCTCTTTTCTATTTTCTAGTTTTTAGTTTTCCTTATACATTAAATCTAAATAATACTATATCTCCGTCTTTCATTATATATTCTTTTCCTTCTGAACGTACTAATCCTTTTTCTTTACATGCTACCATTGAACCTTCTCTTATTAAATCATCATATGATACTACTTCTGCTCTTATGAAACCTCTTTCTATGTCTGAGTGAATTTTTCCTGCTGCGCTAGGTGCTTTTGTTCCTTTTTTTATTGTCCATGCACGTACTTCTGGCTCTCCTGCTGTTAGGAAGCTCATTAGTCCTAGTAAGTCGTAGCTTGTTTTTACTACTTTGTCTAATCCTGATTCTGTTAGGCCTAATGCCTCTAGCATTTCAGCTTTATCTTCTCCTTCTAGTGAAGATAGTTCTTCTTCTATTTTTACACATAGTGGTATTACTTTTGCTCCTTCTGTTTTTGCAAATTCTTTTACTTCTTTTACTTTTTCGTCATTTTCACTATTTGACATTTGTTCTTCTGAAACATTTGCTATGTATAATACAGGCTTTGAAGTAAGTAAGTACAAATCTCTTATTTCTTCTTTTTCTTCGTCTGTTAGTTCTACTGTTCTTGCACATTTTCCTTGTTCTAGCACTTCTTTTATTTTTTCTAGTACTGCTATTTCACTTGCTGCTTTTTTGTCTGATTTTAGTTTTTTCTTAGCATTTTCTAATCTTCTATCTATCATTTCTATGTCTGAAAAAATTAGTTCTAAGTTAATTGTTTCTATATCTCTTAAAGGGCTAATGCTTCCATCTACGTGTACTATGTTTGAGTCATCAAAACATCTTACAACATGTGCTATTGCATCTACTTCACGTATATGTGATAAGAATTTATTTCCTAAACCTTCACCTTTGCTTGCTCCTTTTACTAAACCTGCTATGTCTACAAATTCTATGATTGCATGTGTTGTTTTTTCTGGGTTATACATTTTTGTAAGTTCATCTAGTCTTTCATCTGGAACTGGCACTACTCCTACGTTTGGTTCGATAGTACAAAATGGGTAGTTTGCACATTCTGCTCCTGCATTTGTTATACTATTAAATAATGTTGATTTCCCTACATTTGGAAGTCCTACAATTCCTATTTTCATTTATATTTTTCCTTCTTTCTTTTATTTTCTTTATACTTCATACTATACAACATTTAAAGATTAAAAACAAGATTATTGGCTGATTTTTGTATTATTTTATTGATTTTTCTATATTGTGATGTTATAAAACAATATACAAGAGCTCGATGTATAAATAAGCTCTTGTGTAATATTAATTATTTCTGAACAATAAATATAATATGTTTATTATATCTACTTGTTAATTATTTTTCTAATTTCTTTATGAACAAAAAATTAAAAGAGTCCTTTCTTCCTGTCATATTTCTGATTATAGTATCATAGTCAAATGGTATACCTAATTGATTATCTCCTATTTTATTAGAATTAATAACATAAAAATTATCATTTTCATCAATGTCACTAATTACTAGATAATGACCATTCTGAGAAAATGTTAAAGGACTTATTTCAGATGGTCCTACATGAATAATAGCCATATTTCCTTGCTTCATTAAATCAATAATTGTTTGCTTTTGATTATCAGGATTTGTAAAATCTATTTTTACAATTTCATAAGAAATATGAAATTTATCTTCTTTTATTAACCTTTCTAAACAGTATATCAAACCTTTATCATTTATTCCCTTATTTCTCAAATATGTTGTATCAAAATTGTAATGTTCATCAAATAGTATTTTTTTTACTATATCTATTGGATTAACTTCAAAACCATAATTTTTTAATATATTAGCTATAGATGTTGGTCCACAACCATATCTTTCTAAACTCCAATCTAAATCTGTTATTTGGTCTATTTCTTGTAGATGAAAATCTCTTTGTCTGTATCTCATTCTATTAGTGTTCATATAAAACCTCCATACATATTATTTACTTGCAACATAATAAAGTACTGTCATTGTATAATAAAAATCTTCTTTTTCAAATTCTTTTTTTAATTCATTTAGTAGTTCTTCCATTTCATTTGTTACTTCTTCTGATATATTCTTTTTATTTATAGCACTTCTAAAACTAATAGTTCCATCAAAAAATTTTAATCGTTGTTCGAGTGTTTTTCCAATAGTATCATTGATTGAATAATATACTTTAATATTATTATAATTGTTTCTTGCTAGGTAACTGTATACTTTTTTTCCTATATATCTATCAGTATATTTAGTTATATTTTGTTTTATCATAATTTCTTTTTCATATAGATTAAATATTTTATGTAATAAATCTTGATTGTCTGGATAACAAAATTTAAAACTGTCATCTGGTACTTTAATAATAATTATTCCTCTATCACTAAGCATATCCTTTAACTTTTTTAAAACTTCTTGTGGATTTTTTAAATGTTGCAAAACATATGACAAATTTATAATATCATATGTTGAAGTATCATCAAGCTCTTCAAGGCTTTTTAGTTCAAAACTATATTTTTCGTTTTTCTTAAAATTTAATTTTGCCTCATTTATTGCATTTTCATCAATATCTATTCCTGTTATTTTTATAATGTTATCATGTTCATCAAATAGCATTTTAGTTTTAAAACCATTTGAACATCCAATATCTAATACTTTTAAGTCATTATATTGTAAAATTCCAGATTGTTTTAAAACATATTTATCAAATTTTTGATTACCAATAGCTTGTCTTTCAAGTTTATTCAAATTCCAATTATCACTCATCTTTTTCTCCTAATTAAATTTCTTATATTTTTTTATAAATTCCATTCATTTGCTATCGTTATTGTTAATTATTTAATTTTAAAAAATAGATATATACTTATATTTACCTTATTAAAAGCATATTATCATAAAAAATGCTCATTTTCAACAAATTTTACTTAAAAGTCCTAAATTTATGAAACCTCCACTAGTAGCCCACTACATCTTTCCCAAACGATAATTTGAAAGTATCAAGGTTTTTTACATACTTTCGTTAGAAATTATGTAACATCTCCCTTCATTTGCTACATGCTACCTACCGAAAGAAATTATATTGAGAAAGAAAACAAATTATTTAGTGTACTTAACTGAATAGTTCTCCCTCTTATAAGTTATGATATGCCATCATAACTCGAGGTCTCTGTCAAATAATAATACTAGTCTAATACATACTAAAATAAGAGTATATTATTTTTTGCAACAAAAAATACCATCCTTTTCAGAATGATATTTGTATCTATCTGTTCTATTAGTTCGAACAGAAACGTCGTTGGAGCTGACAACGGGAATCGAACCCGTGACCTCTACCTTACCAAGGTAGTGCTCTACCTACTGAGCTATGACAGCGTATTTTATTTAATTTATTTTTATTTCTAATTTTCTACTAGCTATCGCACGTGCTTCTTCGCTTCGCTACGCATCATGTATCTGTAACTCGCTTTACGCTCGAACAGCTACAAGATCTACCTACTGAGCTATGACAGCGTATTTTATTTCTAATTCATAATTACATTAGGCACGGTGCCCCGTGCCCCTACGTATTTTATAATTCATTTACATTTAAATTTGTTATTGCTTTTTTTCTAATTCTTTGTATTGCATTATCTATTGATTTTACTGGTGTATCTAGCTTTTCTGCTATTTGTATATAACTTTCACCTTTCATATATCTATTTAATACTTGTTTTTCAAAATCACTTAATGATTTATCTATTGCTATTTCTACTGATCTATAATATTCTTGTTTTGTTATTGTGTCTAGTGGGTCTTCTATTTGATGTGCATTATATGTGTCAAATAAACTACTTTCTTCATCATTTTCATATGCTGAAGCATTTAATGATAAATATGAATTTAGTGGCATATGTTTTTGCCTATTTGATGACTTTATTGCTGTTATTAATTGTCTTTCTATACACATATTTGCAAATGTTTTAAATGAGTTTTGTTTATCTGCACTATAACTTTTTACTGCCTTATATAGGCCAATTAATCCTTCTTGTACTATATCTTCTCTCTCTGCACCAATTATAAAGTATTTACTAACCTTCATATTGACCAATTCTTTATACTTATTTATTAAGTATTCAAGCGCATTTTTATCCCCAGCCTTAGCAATATCAACTAAGCCTTCATCACTCATTTCTTTGTAATTATTGTTTAATGAATAAAACATATTGCTTTCTTTCATATAAGTTTATTCCTCCTAAGATGTTCATTTCTTGCATTATATCCATCAAATCTTAGAATGTCAATAGGTTTTGCAGTTTTTATTATTATTTTTAAATAAATTTTTTATATCTAAATAAAAAATTCTACGTTTACTTGTTTTTGTTTAATTATTGTTGTATATTAAGTATTGATAATGAAAAATATAATTTTACTATTTTAAGAAGTAAATTACGTATAGATAGGAGTTTAATATGGCATTTGATGGAATTGTTACAAAACAAGTAGTTTTAGAACTTAAAAATACACTTATTTGTGGGAAGGTTAATAAAGTTTTTGAGCCTAATAAAAATGAGATTATCTTAGGCATTTATTGTAATGGAAAAAATTATGCTTTGAATATTTCTATTTCTTCTAATAATTATAGAATGAATTTGACTACTAACAGTAAGCCCAATCCTTTGAATGCTCCTAATTTTTGTATGTTACTTAGAAAGCATTTGGTGGGAGCTAGAATTACTGATATTTATAGTAATTGTTTGGAAAGAATTGTATTTATTAATTTTGCAGCTTACAATGAACTTAATGATTTAGTAAATAAAAAATTAGTAATTGAACTTATGGGCAAACATAGTAATGTTATTTTGCTTAATGATAAAAATATTATTATTGATAGTCTTAGACATTTAGATAGCTTTTCTAATTCATGTAGGGATATACTTCCTGCACATGAGTATGTAAACCCTCCTGCTGATAAACTAGATATTTGTAAAATAGGTTTAGATGAGTTTACCCACTTAATGAAAAATGATAAGCTTTCTAATATTATACCTAATAGTTTTAGTGGAATTAGTAAAACATTTATTTTAAATACTTTATCTCGCTTGGATATTTCTGATACCAATTATTCTACACAAGATATAACTAATTTATATGAACATATAAAAGATATAATAGATAATTTAGGAACTAGTAACGTTTTAACTACTTCTATAAATGCTAAAGATTATTCAATAGTTTTAGAAAACCACAAAGATATATTACAAACTAATTTCTTTTTAGATGATTTTTATAATAAAAAGGAAAATGACGAGGTTACCAACAACTACAAAAATAACCTTCTAAAATTGGTACTTTCAGCACTTAAAAAGATAACTAAAAAAGTTAATAATATAAATATGAAACTAAAAGAATGTGAAAACATGGAAACTTATAGGATATATGGAGAACTTATTACTTCTAACCTTTATAGAATAAATAATAGTATAAATGTTTCTTCTATCAGTTTAGAAAATTATTATGATAATAATAATTTGGTAGAAATCCCTTTAGATAAAAGTATTTCTCCTTCATATAATGCTAAAAAATATTTTAAAAGATATAATAAATTGAAAAACACATTGGAAATTGTAACTAAACAAAAGCTAGAGGCTACAAAAGAATTAGATTATTTAGAAAGTATAATTTATGAGCTTGAAGGTGCTACTTCTATTTCTGAACTTGAAGAAATAGATATAGAAATTTCTGAAAATGTTTTATTTAAAAATACTCAAAAAAATTCTAATGTTAAGAAAAATAAAGTTAATAAAAGAAAAGTTCATGATGAGTATGAGCCTATTACCTATAATGTGGATGGTTTTACTTTATATGTTGGTAAAAATAATAAACAAAATGATTATATAACTACTAAATTAGGTAAAAATGAAGATTTATGGTTTCATACTAAAGATATTAGAGGAAGCCACTGTTTATTAAAATGTAATGGCGAAAAGATAAAAGAACATACTATTATTGCTTGTGCTGAAATTACTGCATTTTATAGTAAAGCAAAACTTTCTTCTAATGTCCCAGTTGATTATTGCTTTATTAAAAATGTAAAAAAACCTTCTGGTAGTAAGCCTGGAATGGTTATATATACTAATAATAAAACTTTGTATGTTAATCCTAAAGAGATTTAACGAAAGATTTGGGAAAGGAAAGATTTGGGACGCGTCAAAAACTTTCCTTTTATTTTTTTAATTATTTTTTGAACTTTAAATTTTAAAGGAAAGTTTTTGACGCGTCCCAAATCTTTCCTTTCTTAAATCTTTACTTTAGTTATTGTATACATATTCTATTCCTGTTATTACTTCATTTTCTACCATAAATTCTATTGATGTATTTCCTTTTGTATATGTATTCAGGTTGGTCAGAAAGCTGGTTTATTGCCCAAAACTTATCTAACCATCAACGTGGTATTGCAATTGACACCAGTTTAGTTAAAGTCACAAATTCTAAATTAGAATACTATGGAGACTATTATTATGTGGATATAACTAGCTATGACGAATATAAGATGCCAACACAAATGCATGAATTAAGCAAATCGGCTGCAACATACTCATATGGTATCTCTAATAAAAATACAGAAACTTTGAAAAAAACACCATTTGCAAAAACAATGAATGAAGAAGCTAAGCTTTTACAGAAATATTGTATGGGCACAGGACTTTCTCCTTTAGCTTCTGAATGGTGGCATTTCGAAGATTTAGAAACTAAGGAAATTACTAAAAATAATTATAGTACTGGTAGGTATTATATAACTGAGTGCTATAGTTTATAAAAAATGGACGGAGTAAAAAAAATATAAATTCCTGTGGATAACTTTTTATAATTTTAATAGTATACTATCTATTTTTAAGTTATCCACAGGAATTTATATTTTTTTACCCCGTCCATTAAATTATTCTTGTTTATACTCTATTTCTTCCATAAACGGAAACATTTCTACTACTCTTTTTTTTGTTAACATTTGCATTACTGGGTGTGGATTCTTATCGTGAATCGTTGTTAGCTGTTGTGTATAGCAGTTTTCTGATGTTTTGAATATTAGGTATCTATTTCGTACATAAGTATAGTATAGTGCATATCCATCATCTAGTTCTTTTATAAATTTTTCTAATGTATAATTTTTGTCCAATTTTATCTCCTTTTCTTTGTTTATCTTTCATTATCATCATTTTCATGTTCTTGAATAGTATTACTTGCTTTTTCTTCCTTTACTTCATTTTTATATGTTTCTACAACATTTTTTAGTTGTTCATATATACTTTTAAAATGTTCACTTATTATTTGAGTAATTTCTGGTAATTTTTGAGTTGCCTTTTCTTTAATAGTTTTAATTTCTTCTAAAAATTGATTTTCTATTATTTCTACTTCTCCATCCATTTTTAAATTTGAATGATTTATTTTATTTATAAAATATTTACTAGATGATATCATTTCAGAAATTGTATTGTCCATTACTATTTTTGTAAATCTTTCATTTTCTTTCTCTTTAATTATTTCAAGCATATTATTTTCAAAAATTCCTTTTGGTATATCTTTTTTTGCATTTATATATCGTAAAATATCATTTATAGTTTCAATTATTATAGCCCTTCTCTGTTCATATTCTTCAAATTCTATTGTTTGTACCATGTGCATATCTTCTTTATAATCTTCTAATGTAGTTGCATCAAGTCTTATTATTTCTTGTTCTTTATCTGGATATTTGTTTTTTAAATATTCAATAATTTTTTTATATGAATTTTGATACTCTATATATAGTTCCCTTATAATGTAGTGTATTTGTGGTGGTAATTTCATATTTCCTAATATCTTACTTATTTCTTCTTTTATTTGTATCATATTTTTAACTTATTATCCCTTCTTCTTTTTATTTGGTCATATTTTCAAATTCTTCCTCATTTAAAATAGTAATTCCTAATTCTTGTGCCTTTGTTAATTTTGAGCCTGCATCTTCTCCTGCTAATACATAGCTCGTTTTTTTAGATACTGAAGATGATGTTTTTCCTCCAAATTTTTCTATTAAATCACTTGCTTCATTTCTTGTATATTTTGTAAGTGAACCTGTTAGTACAAAGGTTTTACCTTCAAACCTGTTATCTATTCCTTCCTCTTCATTTAATTTCATATTAACACCAGCTTCTTTTAGTCTGTTTATCATATCTATGGTTTGTTCTTGTCTAAAAAATTCGTATATATTTCTAGCTGTTATTTCTCCAACATCACTTGCCTCACATAAACTTTCTAAGGTAGCGCTACTCAAATTATACATAGTTTTATATTTTTTAGCTAAAACCTTTGCTGCTTTTATTCCTACTTGTCTAATTCCTAAAGCATTAATTACATTAAATAAATCTTGTTCTTTACTTTTTTCTATTGATTCTATTAGGTTGCTTGCAAATTTCTTACCATTTTTCTTTAAAGAAGCTATATCTTCTAATGTCAAATTATAAATATCTGCTATATTTTTTATTAATCCTTTTTGAATTAATGCTTCTACTATTTTGTAACCTAGTCCATCTATATCCATGCACTCTTTTGATACAAAGTGTTCTATTCCTCTTAATAGTTGTGCTGGGCATTCTATTCCATTACAACGTATTGCTGCTTCTCCTTCTTCTCTTGTTGCTTGCGCACCACATACTGGACATATGGTAGGTACTTCTACTTTAGTTTCTTTTCCTGTTCTTTTTTCAGTTATAACGCTTATTACTTCTGGTATTACATCTCCTTGTTTTTGAATTACAACTGTATCTCCTATTTTTAAACCTTTTTCTTTTATAAAGTCTTCATTGTGAAGTGTCGTTTTTGATATTGTTGAGCCAGCTACTTTTACTGGTTCTAATATTGCCATTGGTGTTATTACACCAGTTCTTCCTACTTGCCAAATTACATCTTTTAATAGGGTTTCTTTGGCTTCTGGTGGGTATTTATAGGCAATTGCCCAACGTGGTACTTTATAGGTTGTTCCTAATTTTTCTCTAAATGAAAGTGAATCTACCTTTATTACTGCTCCATCTATTCCAAAGCTTAAGCTTTCCCTATCTTCTCCTATTTTTTCTATTGCTTTTTGTGCTTCTTCATAATTTTTACAATATATTCTTATTGGATTAACATTAAAACCTAATTTTACTAAATATTCTAATTGTTCATAATGTGAATTAAATTTATTTTGTTCAAATTTTTGCACATTAAATATGTAAATATCTAATGGTCTTGAAGCTGTTATTTTAGAGTCTAATTGTCTTAGTGAACCTGCAGCTGCATTTCTAGCATTTGCAAATAGCGGTTTATCTAGTATTTCTTGTTCTTCATTCATTTTGTCAAATTCTTTTTTACCTATAAATACTTCTCCTCGAACTATAATGTTTACCTTTTCATTTAGTACTTTGGGAATACTTTTTATTGTTCTTAAATTATCTGTAATATCTTCACCAATTAAACCGTTTCCACGAGTAGCACCCCTTACAAAAATACCATCTATATATTCTAATGCTACAGAAAGCCCATCTATTTTGGTTTCTACTACATAGTTTAATTCTTCATTTTCTTCTATTGCTTGTTTTTTTATTCTTTCATCAAATTCTTGTAATTCCTCAAAACTAAATACATCTTGAAGACTTTGAAGTGGTACTACATGTTCTACTTGTTTGAAACCTTCGTTAACATGTCCACCTACTTTTTGCGTTAAGGAATCACTTGTTATAAGCTCTGGAAATTCTTTTTCTAAAGCCTTTAATTTATTCATCATCATATCGTATTCATAGTCTGTTATTTCTGGTGCATCTTCATCATAATATTTATTTGCATAGTATTCTAGTTCTTCTCTTAATTCTTTTATTTGTTTTTTAGCTTCATCTAATTCCATTAGATTTCCTCCAATTTTTGTATTAATTCATATTTGCTATTATATACAAAATTATATAAAAGTACAATTAGTTTTAAAAATTATTTTATTAATTTTATCTTTTGTGCAAACTTCGACAAACTTTTTAATTTATACATTGTACAATTATGTAACCCTTTGTGAAAAAGAGGTGATAACATGCATCATATTGTTCAAAAGAGAAAAGCACGAAAAAGTATTTCAAAATTCTTAAAAAAAATTTTACATATTTTACAATTAATTTCTGAAATATTTAAAGTGTTAAAGTCTATTTTTGAAATGTTTCATTAATAGAAAAAGAAGACATATGTGAGAATATGTCTTCTTTTTTTGTAGCTTAATGCTACGCATCCTTTTTTAAATTTGGTGTCATGCATCATTTTTATATTAATATTATACTATATTTTAAATTTATTGCAATACTTTTTATAAACTTTTAAAAAAATTCGTTCGACAAAATTCGCTAATAGTTATACCATATTTCTTCTTCCTTAATGTTATTTTTATCCATAAATTCTTGACATTTTATTTCTAATAGTTTGAAATCACAACACCTATTTATTAATTGCTGAGTTGCCTTTTTTTGTAACACTAAGTAATATAAGTTTTTCGCTCTATTGTTAATTCTCGTTTTATTCTTTTCTATCCATTCCATTTGCATATATAGCATTCTTCTATATTTCATATCTTTAATTTCATTTATATGTATTTCTTCTAAATAACTTTTAGGTATTGGCATCATATTGTTTAGGTTTATTCCGCCTAACCTTCCTTCATCTATTTTTAAAAAGTCTTGTGTGTTTTTCATGCTCAAATGTTTTGGTTTTGGAGATGTTAGTGGTGCAAAAAAGTTTTTTCCATTTACACATAATACCACTCCAACAAATGGCCTATTTTCTTTTTCATTTTCTACAAATGGAATTTTAGGCTCATAATAATGTAAATAATTGCAATATGTTGCATCTGCTCTGTATACTTTCATATTTTTCCTTTCATTATTAATAGCAAGAATAAAATTTTCTAAGTGGCAAAGCCACATAAGAAAATCTAATTCTTCCATAATTATCTTCTAAGGAAACTCATCTTCTTCGTTTCACTACGCATAAGTTATCTGTAACTCACTAACGTTCGAACAGCTAACTTAGCTACTGCGGATGACTTTCCTAAGAATATAAATAAAATCAATAATTTAGTTTTTATTGGTATTTTTATAATTATTAGTTTTCTCTTGGATCTCGTAAAAGATTAAAATCTTATAGATTATAAATTGATATTTACATTTTATATTTTTATTATTAGTATGTCAACATTTTTTATGTAATCTTTCGAAAAAGTTTTCGACAAAATTTTTAAAGGAATTAATTTGCTAGTTAGCAATTAATTCCTTTTATATTATGAAATTTTCTCTTTTATTCTAACTAGAGTATTCAAAGCATCAATAGGTGTTAAGCTATTTACATCAATTTTATCTATTTCAGTAGCTATTTCTGCAAGTTTGAAGTTGAACATATCTAGTTGACCTGCTGTTTGTTTTTTATCTTCTTTTTGCATAGCTTTTTCGCTTATTATGCTTTTTCTTTCTAAGCTTTTTAGTATTTCAGTTGCTCTTTTACTTACATTTTGTGGTACTCCTGCTAGGCGTGCTACGTGTACTCCGTAGCTTTCATCAGTTCCACCTGGTAATATCTTTCTTAAGAAAATTACGTCTTCTCCTTTTTCCTTTACTGCTACTTGGAAGTTTTTTATTCCTTCTAATTTATCTTCTAACTGTATTAATTCGTGGTAATGTGTTGCAAATAGTGTTTTTGCTCCGCATTTTTCTCTATCTGATATATATTCTGCTACTGCCCATGCTATTGAAAGACCATCATATGTTGAAGTTCCTCTTCCTATTTCATCTAATATTACTAAGCTATTTTTTGTTGCTTCTTTTAGTATTGTAGCCACTTCCATCATTTCTACCATAAATGTACTTTGCCCCATACTTAGGTCATCTGAGGCTCCTACTCTTGTAAATATTTTATCTACAACTCCTATGTGTGCATATGAAGCTGGAACGAATGAGCCTATTTGTGCCATTAATGTTATTAATGCTACTTGCCTCATATATGTAGATTTTCCTGCCATATTTGGACCTGTTATCATTGCTAGTCTTGTTTCATTTTTATCTAAGTAAGTATCATTTTGAACAAAGCTTCCTGATGGTAGCATTTTTTCTATTACTGGGTGGCGTCCATCTTTTATATCTATTATTCCACTGTTATCTACTTCTGGTTCTACATAGTTTAAGTCTTCTGCTACTGTTGCAAATGAACATAGAACATCTAGTATTGCTATTACTTCTGCTGAAGTTTGTATTCTTTTTATTTTGCTTTCTATATCGTCTCTTATTTCTACAAAAGCATTGTATTCTAAGTTTATAACTTTTTCTTCTGCTCCTAATATCTGGTTTTCTAAGTTTTTTAGTTCTTCTGTTATATATCTTTCTGCATTTGTTAAAGTTTGTTTTCTTATATATCTTTCAGGTACTTGGTCAAAATTAGATTTTGTAACTTCTATATAGTATCCAAATACTCTATTGAACCCTACTTTTAATCCTTTTATTCCTGTTTTTTCTCTTTCTTCTGCCTCTAGCTTGATAATCCATGTTTTTCCTTCTGTTGTTGCTTTTTTTAGGTGGTCTATTTCTTCGTTATATCCTAATTTTATTAGTCCTCCTTCTTTTACACTAAGTGGTGGTTCATCTACTATTGCTTCTTCTATTAGTTCATAAATATCCGCTAATTCATCTAGTTTTAAATATAATTCTTGTAAAAGTGGTGACTTTGTATTTGCTAATATTTTCTTTACTTCTGGCAATTGTTTTGCTGAATTTTTAAGTGAAATCAAGTCCCTTCCAGTTGCACTTCCATATGATATTCTTCCTGCTAATCTTTCAATATCATATACTTTTTTAAGTAACTCGGTTATATCTCCTCTTAGCATAATATTATCTTTTAATTCTTTTACAGCACCTAACCTATTGTTTATTTCTGTAACATCTATTAATGGGTCATTTATCCATCTTCTTAAATGCCTTCCGCCCATTGAAGTTGAGGTTTTATCTAGCACCCATAAAAGTGTTCCTTTTTTAGATTTATCTCTCATTTTTTCTGTTAGTTCTAGGTTTCTTCTTGCATTTATATCTAAACTCATATATTTAGTTGTATTGTACATTATTATTTTATTAATGTGTTCTAAGCTATTTTTTTGTGTATCTAATAAGTAAAACATCAAGCCATTTATAGAAGCTAGTGCAATTTTCTTATCTTCAATATCTTCTATACTAACATTATTTTCATTTGTTATTTCTAATTCAGGAATTTCAAGTCCAAAAGCATCTTCTTTTATTTTTGAAACAAATACTTCAAAACGTTCTTTTATTTTATTTATTTCTTCTAAAGAATCATACATAAATGAATTTACAACTATTTCTGCTGGGTTGTATCTTGATATTTCATCTAATAATTTTGGAAAATTATTGCTATCTGTAATTTGTGTTGTTCTAAAGTCTCCTGTTGAAACATCACATACACTTATTCCAAAAAATGTTCCTGCTTTATATATACTCATAATGTAATTGTTTTTCTTTTCATCTAATAAATTACTTTCCATAACAGTACCTGGTGTAACTACACGAATTACGCCTCTTTTTACTATACCTTTAGCTTGTTTTGGATCTTCTAATTGTTCACATATAGCAACTTTATAACCTTTTTCAATTAACCTAGAAATATATGTATCTGCTGCATGGAAAGGAACCCCACACATAGGGGCACGCTCTTCTTGTCCACAAAGTTTACCTGTTAATGTTAATTCTAGTTCTTTTGATACACGTATTGCATCATCAAAAAACATTTCATAAAAATCGCCTAAACGATAAAATAAAATACAATCATTATATTCTTCTTTAGTTTTCAAATATTCTTGCATCATAGGTGAAAATTCCGCTTTTTCTGCCATGTTTCAATTCTCCTTCCGCACGCTAGGGACGGTCTTTTTCGTTCCGAATTCGGAACACTTGGGACACTCCTTTTATACTTTATGTTTTTTACTATTTTTACTGTCTTTCTTCTTCAGTTTCTTTTATTTTATTTGCTTTTTCTTTTATTCTTTCTTTTATTTCGTCTAATTTTTTAATTCTTCTTTTCCTGCAATTGTATTTCTTAAGTCTAAAAATAGATTTCTTAATCTTTTTTCTTCTGGATTGTTTTCTTTGTTTTCTATTTCTTTTTACATTTAAACATCCTTATCTATTTTTTAATAAATCTCACCTTTTAAGTACCACATGTGTTCTGATATTATTTTTAAGTTTACTATGTTTCCTATTAAGTCTTTACTTCCTTCAAATATTACTACTTTATTTGTGTCAGTTCTTGCACTTAACATTTCTTCATTTGTTTTGCTAGTTCCTTCCACTAATACTTTTTGAATTGTTCCTATGTATTTATCGTTGTTTTCTTTTATTTGGCTTTCTACCAAAATCTTCAACCTATCGAAACGTTTATGTTTTATTTCTTCTGGTATTTGGTTTTCCATTCTATCTCCTGGTGTTCCTACTCTTCTTGAATATATGAACATGAATACTTGCTCGAAGTGTACTTTTTCTACAACATCTAGTGTATCTTCAAAGTCTTCTTCTGTTTCTCCTGGGAAGCCTACTATTATGTCGGTTGAAAATACTATGTTTGGTATCATCTTTTTCATTTTTTCTACTAGGTTTAAGTATTGTTCTTTTGTGTATTTTCTATTCATTACTTTTAGTACATTTGTGCTTCCTGATTGAAGTGGTAAGTGTACTATTTTACTTACTTTTTCACAGTCTCTAATTGCTTCTATTACGTCATCTGTGAAATCTTTTGGATGTGGTGATACAAAGCGTATTTTTTCTATACCTTCTATTTTGTTTACTGATCTTAATAGAGTAGCAAATGAGTTTACTCCTTCATATTCTTCAAATTCTATTTTCTTTTCGCGTTCTACTCTTAAGTATGAATTAACGTTTTGGCCCAATAAGGTTATTTCTTTATATCCTTGTTTTGCTAAAGAACGTACTTCTTCTATGATATCTTTTGGGCTTCTACTTCTCTCTCTTCCACGTACATATGGAACTATGCAGTAGCTACAAAAGTTGTTACATCCATTCATTATTGTAACTGATGCTCTTATGTTGTCATTTCTTGAAATTGGCAAACCTTCTATTATTTCTCCATCTATATCTATTACATCTCTTATTTTCTTGTTTTCTTCTAAGGCTTTGTATAGGTCTTGTGGTAATTTGTGTAGTGTGTGTGTTCCAAATATTATATCTACATATGGGTAACTTTGTTTTAGTTTTTTTACTATATGTTCTTCTTGCATCATACAGCCACCTATTGCTATTATTGTTCCTTTGTTTTCTTTTTGTTTTTTTACTTCTCCTACTTTTCCAAAAAGTTTTTCTTCTGCGTTTTCACGTACACAACAAGTGTTAAATAAAACTAGGTCTGCTTCTTCCATATTTAATGTTTTTTTATAATTCATTTTTTCTAACATTCCACTTAGTTTTTCTGAGTCATTTTCGTTTAGTTGGCATCCCATTGTTAATATATAATATTTTAATATTTTTCCCTTGTTTATTTCATTTACTTTATCTATATATTTTAATTCTTCTTCTATATTTATTTTTTTCAAAGCTTATTTCTCCTTTTTATCATTTGCTTTATTTTATTACATTTTACAAGTTTTTTCAAGAAAAATATCCTATATTTTATAATATTTCTTGTTCTATTTGTATTGTTGCAATTTCAAGGAAAGATTTTGGGAAAGATTTGGGAAAGATTTGGAAAGATTTGGGACGCGTCAAAAACTTTCCTTTTAAATTAAATTTTAAAAATAATTGAAAAAATAAAAG
>CATLDI010000031.1 GCA_949902805.1 uncultured Clostridiaceae bacterium | reverse complement strand
TTTCTAGTTGTTTTTCTAGTATTTCTGTTTGTATTCTTTCTATTAGGGTTGCTCTTTCTGTTTTATCCCTTGCTTCTTTTGCTTTTGTGAATATTCCGTTATCGCTTAGTGTTAAGTTTATTGCTACGCTAGCTAGGATTAGTAGTACTATTATTGTTATTACAAGGGCTATTAATGTTATTCCTTGGGCAGACGCAAGACCTGCTCCTACAGTTCTTTTTTGGTTGGTAGTTGTTTTGTTAATTCTCTTTTGTTTTTTTGTTTCTTTCATTTTCTTGTTTTCCTTTCTTTTTTTGTTTTTTGCCTTCTTTTGTTTGTTTTTCTGGTATTTTCTTCGAAGGGAGGCGCCAATGGCGGCGACCCCCTACAGTATTAATTGTGTTCATGTGAGTTATAGATATTTAGTATATTTATGTTTATTTATTAATATTCATATTGGTATTTTACTTATAAATTTCTTCTGTGTCAATATGTTGTCAAAAATATTTCAATTTTCTTAAATACGTAAATTTTAAATATTTTCTTATTTTCTATTGAATTTATTTTGATTTTGATATAGTATAATATTTGAGATGAATTGGGTTGTTAACTAAGGAGGTTATTTAATGCCAAGAAAAGCAAAAGATGAAATTAATGAAGAAAAAAAAGTTAAAAAAATAAATAGTACTAAAGATTCAAGTGCTAAGTCTACTTCTAAAAAGGCGACTAGTACTAAGAGCTCAGGTACTAAGTCTACCTCTAAAAAAGCGACTAGTACTAAAAGTTCAAGTAGCAAATCTACTTCTAAAAAGGCGCATAGTACTAAGAACTCTAATTCTAAAGAAGTTTCTTCTAAAACTAGTGTTAAGAGGAAAACTGCTAGTAGAGTTAGTTCAAAGAGTAATAGTGTGCAAAACATAAAAGCATCTATTTTAGAGTATTATGATTTACCTTATAGATATAATAAAACTGTTGTTAAATTACTTGCTCAAACTCCTAATACCCTTTTTGTATATTGGGATATTTCTGATGAGGATAAAGAAAAGTATATTGAACAATATGGTGAATTTTTCTTTAATGATACTAAACCTGTTTTGGTGATTCATAACAATACTAAAAATTATGCTTTTGAAGTTGATATAAATGACTTTGCAAATTCTTGGTATATACATGTTTTAGATAGTGATTGTGATTATAGCGTAGAACTTGGACGTCGCCCTATAAATAAGTATGCTAAGTCTCCTGACTTTTTACAGATTTCTAGCTCAAATGATATTCAGTCTCCAAATGACCATATATTGTTTGATGGTTTGAATAATAATATTTATTTTAGGAATGTTAAAACAAATATTACTATTAAAAAGGATATATCTTTATCTTTCTTAAGTAGAATTGGAAAAGTATATGATATTAAAGATTTTTATGAGAATATGTACAAAGATGAATATATTGATTTTGATAGATTAGATTTTAAAAGATTGCCATCATCATAAAAGGGCGTAATTCGGTAAATTCTTATAGGTATTCCTAACCGATTAAGCCCCTACATTTCATTTTTTGTATACTAATAAACGACTTTACTGTGTAAATAAATAATGATTGCTTACACAATTTTAAATATAACTAAGGAGAAAATTTTTATGAATGAACCTAAAGGATACGTGAGCTTTGTGCTTCATGCACATTTGCCTTTTATACATCACCCAGAAAGTGAAGATTATTTGGAGGAACAATGGTTATATGAAGCTATTTCTGAAACCTATATTCCTCTTCTTTTAAATTTTCAAAAATTGGTGGAAGAAAAAGTAGATTTTCGTATTACTATGTCTATGACTCCACCTCTTTTAAATATGCTTGATAATGAACTTTTGCAAAAAAGATATATTAAGTATTTAAAAAAGCATATTGAACTTGCAAAGAAAGAAATTGAAAGAACTTCTGATAATAATAAAATAAATGAGCTTTCACAATATTATTTAAAACGTTATACTAATGATTTGCATATTTTTAAAGATGTTTATAAGTGTAACTTAATAAATGGTTTTAAGCATTTTCAAGATATTGGCGTTTTGGAAATTATTACTTGTGGAGCTACACATGGATATTTCCCTATTTTATATGTTACAGAACAAACTGTTAAAGCTCAAATTGCAGTTGGTGTTCAAACTTATGAGAAATATTTTGGCAAGAAACCTCGTGGTATTTGGCTTCCTGAATGTGGTTATGTTCCTGAAGCTGATAAATATTTAAAAGAATTCGGAATTGAATATGCTATTACTGAATCACATGGAATTTTATATGCTAACCCTACTCCTATTTATGGTACATATTCTCCTATTGTTTCACCTATTGGTATTACTTGTTTTGGACGTGACATGGAATCTTCAAGACAGGTGTGGAGTTCTATTAATGGCTACCCTGGTGATTTTAATTATAGAGAATTTTATAGAGATATAGGTTATGATGCACCTTATGATTATATAAAACCTTATATTGCTCACAATGGTATTAGAGTTCATACTGGAATTAAATATCATAGAATTACTGGAAAAACTGGTGAAAAAGATGTTTATAATTTGCAATGGGCAGAAGATTCAGCACAAATGCAAGCAGGACATTTTATGAATTCTAGAATAAAACAAATTAATGAAGCAACTAAATATATGGATAAACCACCTATTATACTATGCCCTTATGATGCTGAGCTTTATGGTCATTGGTGGTATGAAGGTCCTTATTGGTTATATATTTTATTTAAGAAAATTTACTTTGACCAAAATGATTTCAAATTAATTACACCTGGCGAATATATTGATAAATTTCCTGAAATTCAAATTTCAACACCTTGCCGTTCTAGTTGGGGTGCAAATGGTTATAGCGAAGTATGGCTAAATGAAACTAATGACTATGTTCATAAGCATTTACATGATGCAGGAGAAAAAATGGTTGAGCTTGCTCATAGTTTTATTAATGAAGGAAATCCACTTAAAATTAAGGTATTAAATCAATGCGCTAGAGAACTTTTACTTGCCCAGAGCAGTGACTGGCTATTTATTATAACAAATGGCACAATGGTCGACTATGCAAAAAAAAGAATTAAAGACCATATTGGAAGATTTAATAAATTGTATGAACAAATAAAGTCAAACAATATTGATGAAGAATTTCTAACTTCCATCGAAGAAAAAGACTGCATCTTCCCTGAGATTAATTTTAAAGTTTATTTTTAATAGAGTAAAAGTGCCTTTGCTACACTTAATACATGTAGAGTGGGCACGAATGATGTTTGATTTATTTTTTTACAATTGCACAAGTTACCAAATTCTCCTTTTAAGAATAAAATATGTATATCTAAAGCTTTTTAGTAGATACTATACATATACATCTTGAAAGGGGTTTTAAGTAGCAATGAAATCATTTTGTATAAAGACTAATAATATTAAAATTAAAAATTACCTACTAAAGAATTTAGAGTTATTAAATTTCGAAGATATTTATTATATAGATAGAAAATTCAAAATATATAATAATGTAATAGTTCATTATGCTGGTAAAAATGAACCCGAATTTCTTAATATATTATCTAACATTATTAGTAATTGTATACTTTTATTTTTTGAGCCAATTTTATTAATGAGACGTATCAATTTAAACTATTTTTATTTTGATAATTTTGAAAAAAAAATAATTCAAGAAAATTGCTATAATTATATTACTTCTGGCGAAGACGATACTTTAAAGTTTAGAAAAGATGAAATATGGAGTAATACTTTAAAATATATATCTGAAAATAAAGCAATGATATTGGAAGGCTTTGTTAATTTTAGGTTAGAAAACTATATGAATACAATTGATGATATTGTAGATTATTCTGTTAGCAAATATGTTGTGGAAAAAGAATATACTGAATTTATTAATTTATTAAAATTATATATAGATTCTAAAGAAGCACATTCTAAATTAGTTCATCTTATTTATCTTAATGAAGAATCTATTTTATTGGATGATAACAAAAATATAATACCTTTTACTGATGACATTATTAATGCCAAATACTTATCTGATATTTCTTTTTCTTCTAATGATTATGCATTAAATTCTTTGCTAACTCTACTACCTGAAAGAATTGAAGTTCATGTTATTGGTTATGAGGATGAATTTATTAATACTTTAAAGCTTATATTTGGTAATCGAATTTTTATATGTAAAGACTGTAATATATGCAGAACTTATAGGATATTAACAAATACAAAGTAAGAATAATAGAACAAAAGTGCCTATAAAACTCTACGTGTTAAATTGTCCGCTCCCAGAGGTTAATATATTTTATTTTTGTAATGAAGACCCGACAGCCCCTATTGAGGCGGGGGAATACCCCTTGCCTTGGAGGGCGAAATGGAAAAAATAAAATATATTAACCTCCTCACACTACTCTATAAGTTAAAATGCTGTCCTTTCATATAATGAAAAGGAGGTTTAGATATTATCTAAACCTCCTTTTATGTCGTATAAACTTTCGTATCCTTCTTTAGTAAGTTCCTCTATTGCCTTTTTACTTCTATTTCCTGATTGACAGTACACAATAATTGTACTTTTTTTATTTTGTATAATATTTTTTGACATTTTAGTAAGGTCATAAATAGGTATATTTATGCTTCCTTCTAAATGTTCTTCTTTATATTCTTGTGGACTTCTTACATCTAGTAATATTGCTTCTTTGTCATTTTTTAATATCACTTTTGCGTTTTCATAATCTATTTCATTTGCTTTGCAATTTCTGTCTCTTCTTAATATTTCTTTTATAGCTTTATAAATTTTTGTATTCATTTTCCATCTCTTCCTTTCGAATTTCAGTATCCCTTTTTATATAAGAAAATGGCTTCGCCACATTTATATTTTTTAACACTGTAGGGGCAGCCTTGTGTCCGCCCGTTCTTCGAATATTTTGCTATATAGGAATTTCTCTGGAGCTGTGCAGACACAAGGCCTGCCCCCCTACAATTTCAATTTTAACTAGCATACTTTCCTATACTATAAAAAAGGACATCCTAATATATAATATTAATGATATCCTTTTTTGTTTACTTTTATTATTTATTTTTAACTATTTCTTCGAAGAGCGGGCGATTAGTAATCGCCCCTACATTTCTTATTTTTTCTTTGCTTCTTGTGCTCTTTTTTGTGTTTTATTCTCTAGTTGATTAAATACTACTACAGTTACTACTACATATATTGCTAAACACATTGGAATTGTTAATGCATTTACTGGAATTCTTGTTATTGCAAGTATACTTATAAATAATGCTACTCCTAATACATTCATTCCTAATATTTTACCTAATACTTCTAATATTTCTATTTTTCTAAAACGTATTCCAGCATATACTAATATAACTATTAATGATAGAGCAACTGGCCATATAAATGGTCTTACCATGTCTCTTATGCGTACATTTGCATTTTCAGTAATTGTAATGTCATCTGCTACTGTATTTTCCAATTCATATTTTTCATTTATTTTATTGTTTAGTTGCTCTATTTGTTCATCTGTCATGTCTTTTACTGTAATAGAAGCAATTTCTTCATATAATTCAACTTTTTGTACTATGCTATTGCTGTTTCCAGTTACTTCTTTAACTATACTTTTAATATCATTACTTTCAAATTCTTTTCCTATATAAACTAATATTTGTTTACTTGGTGAATATTTTAAGCTAACCTTAAAACCTGCAAATGCTATTACAATTATTCCTATTATAATAATACAAGCTAAAACTATATATCCTATTTTTCTCTTATCCATATTCTTTTTTTCCTCCTTAGTCTACTAATAATGTTCTTGTAACTATAATATTATATAATAATGAAATTGCAATTCCCCAGAATATTACCATTCCAAAACTAAATATAGGAAGCCAACTATTAAATGCAAATATTACTGCAATAATTATTACTGGCACTATTATAAGTGCTACTTCTAACATTGCCTTTTTAAATGCTTCTTTCATATTTTCTGTTTTAATATTATTTTTTAGCACTTTAAGCATTGTTATATATGTTATTAGTATTGATAGCACTACTGCTATTAAGCCATATATTGTTATTATTGTATTTGTATATCTTAATACTAACAATAAAGTTGCAATATATCCTACTATGCTTATAGATGCTAATATTCCATTTACTTTATATTTTATAATTAAATATATCATTCCAATTGTTAATATAACAATTGCTAAAGATGTAAATAATGCTATATTATTGTTTTCTATTTCTGATGCAACATATTGATTTGTTTCTATTTCATAAATTACTGGCATTTTTCCATTATTTAATAATGCTGCCAAATTATTTGCATTTGTTAAACTTGCTTGTAATTCTTCAGTTGTAGCAGAAGAACTTGAACCTACTGATAATTGTAGTATTCCATTTGTTATTTCTTGGTCAAAATGAGTTGTAAGAATTGTTCCTCCATCTAATTTTAGTGTAATCTCTTTAGTTAACGTAGTTTCTTCTCCTGTTTCTTCATTTTTTGATTTTGTTTCTATATAAGTATTTGTAATATTCTTAAATTTTTCTGTTCCTTCTTTATTAAATTCTATATTTACAAATATTGCTGTAGTCCCATATGATGTTGTTCCATAACCTGCTTTTACGGCTTTTAAGTCATCATTTGTCATTAATACTTCGTTTGTATCTTTATCTATAATTTCAAAATTTGCTTGAGAAGCTAGTTGTGCTACTATAATATCTGTATTATCATTTTCTGGAATATTTACTACTATTTTTCCATTTTCTTCATTTAGTCTAATTTCATAGTTTGAAACACCCATTGTTTTTAATCTTTTTTGCACAATGCTTTTTACTTTTTTGTAATTTTCTTTTACTAATACTGTTTCATCATTTACTGGTCTTTCTTCAGTTCTAGCTACCTCAGTTGTTGTATCTTCTGATGAAATTTCTTTTTCTTCTGCATCATACTTTATAGTTTCTTTTGAATCATTTACATCTAATTCTATTTTTCTAGAACCTTCTAAGTCCATTCCTAAAGTATAATTCTTTACTGTATTTACCATTCTTCCTTTATCTTTTACATATATTCCTGCAAAAGATATTATTGATAATAGTATAACTACTAATGTAATTAGAGTTATTTTTAAAATTTTGTTAATTTTCATTTTTCTTCCTCCTATGTTTTTATATACAATTATTACAGCAATTTTGTTCCATTTATAATTAGTTCAAACCATATATTTAAATATTTAGCTGCATATTTACTCATCATTGTTCTATCCATGAATATTTCAAAATAGTCTAGCACAGGGCATATATTAGTATCAATTGTTAAGTCTAAGGTTGCTATTCTTGTATTGCTATCTATTTTAAATTCTGCATTTGTTACTGCATAATTTACTTTATCATGCTTATCAAATGTAGACATGTTTTGATTTACTACTCTGTCTCTATGCACATCTGACTTATCTGCTAAAATTAGAGCTGCTGATATATCACTTACAGCTGTACCTGTTTGTTCATCATGGTTTCCTATTGCCATCATAATTTCTGTTCTATCTTTAGTATTCATTCCTATATCTTTTAATATTTGATAAGCAAGTACTGCTCCTGTATGAGCATGGTCAACTCTATTTACACAGTTTCCTATATCATGCAAATATCCTGCAATTTTTGCAAGTTCTACTCTTTCTTTAGGATACCCTAATGTTTCTAGAATTCGTGCTGCCCTATTTGAAACAATTGAAACATGCCTTACAGAATGCTCTGTATAACCTATGGCATTCATTTGCTTCTGTGCCCCAACAATTAGCTCTTGCACCTCTTCATTATTTTTAATATCTTCTAGTTTAATCATATGTTCCTCCATTATTTTTTTATTTTATATTAAAACTAAAAAAAATTCAACCATTTTTTGGTAATTGGTTGAACTTTTTGTTATAAATTTTTATTTTAAATTTACTCCTATTATACCTCCTATCATCCCCATTATAATACTAACAAAAATCATAATTGTACTATATAAATTAATTTTGAAGTTTGCTAATATTATGCTTGATATTAAGTATATTGTGATAATATATATTAGTCCTACTAAACTTCCATTTAATAGTCCATTTTTATTTATTTTTAGGGTACTTATACTACTTCCAATTAAAATGCTAACTCCTGAAATTACTATGATAACTGGATTTATTAAGTTTTCCTGTAGCTTAGTATATGTTAAAAGTAGTGCAAATATTAGTAATAATATTAATGTTAGTATTATAGCTGTAATACTCCCTTTAATTATTCTTATTACATTTTTAGAAAATTCACTTTTTTTAATATCTCCCAATTTCAAAACTCTCCTTTATATTATATATACAATATCTTATTCTTATACTTTTTATATTAGAACATTTTATGTGTTATATTTCTTGGTTTATAACAAAAATAACCCCCTAGACTTTTTCAAGCCTAGAGGGTCAGATTTAAACTTCAAATCTCTTTATACACACATATCGTTTCATTAGAAAGTATATGTGTTATTTTATAATTCTTTTTTGGCATCTTTTATCCGTTTTGCAGCCATAGCTGTCAGAATAGATGCACAGCCAAAAAGTACTACATACAATACTTCATTGTGGGATTCGTCACCTGTTTTAGGAATATTGCTATTTACAGCATTATTCTGCGTTGTACTGGGTACTGCAACCGGCACATAAACAGGAGTGATGGGGTTCTTAGGTGTCAACATATATTTCAACACATCTCTGTAATACTGGTTATAATCAAAACCTTTATCAGATTTATGTTTCGACTTATCACTGTCATGATGATGTTTATCACCTTTGCCATCATTTTTGTCAGGTTTGCTGGGTTTGTTTTCACCACTTGTTCCTGAATCTTTCTTAGAACCACACTTGGTGCACACTCCGTCCTTGTAGTCATGTTTCTCGTCGTCTACTACGACTTTTCCACATTCGTCACATTTTCCGTCATGTGTTCCATTTTTGTTATCGGTGTAGGTAAGCTTATCATGGTCGCATTTTGTTCCACACTTGGTACACTCGCCGTCTTTGTACTCATGCTTCTCGTTGTCTACGACAACTTTTCCGCACTCGTCACATTTCCCGTCATGTGTTCCATCTCCGTTATCGGTGTAGGTAAGATCATCATGGTCACATGTTGCTCCACACTTGGTACACTCACCGTCCTTGTACTCATGCTTCTCGTCGTCTACGACAACTTTTCCGCACTCGTCACATTTTCCGTCATGTGTTCCATCTCCGTTATCGGTGTAGGTAAGATCATCATGGTCACATGTTGCTCCACACTTGGTACACTCGCCGTCTTTGTACGTATGCTTCTGGTCATTTACTACAACTTTTCCGCACTCGTCACATTTCCCGTCATGTGTTCCATCACCATTATCGGTGTAGGTAAGATCGTCATGGTCACATGTTGCTCCACACTTGGTACACTCGCCGTCTTTGTACTCATGCTTCTCATTGTCTACGACAACTTTTCCGCACTCGTCACATTTCCCGTCATGTGTTCCATCTCCGTTATCGGTGTAATCGATTTCATTATGACCACATCCAACTTCATACCTCAAAGTAATCACCTGATTGGTGTCCTCAGTCAGTACAAACGGGTTAGGAGTATAGCCTTTGTAAGCAAATTCAATCCTTTCATCGTCAACAGTATAGTAATTCCAGTTAGGATTAGCTGATGCAATTGTTGCACCATCGATGCTATCACCTATTTTACCTGAAATAGCATTTGCTGAACTTACAGTTGCAACCTGCTGACCATTTCTGAAATACTCACGTACTACTTTGTAAGAAGTTTCTTTCTTGTCACTCCAAACAGCATATAATGTTTTTGTGGTTGTACTTCCAGATACCCAATTAAGTGTAATCTGTTCACCACCACCATACTGCGCTGTTTTAGCTGTTGCACTCTCTGCCCAACCTAAGAACTCGTAACCTTCACGTTTTGGGGTCTGGCTAGTGACATTTAATGTAGCTGTTTCTTCTGCTACCCTTGTAGTAGTTGCAGATGGCATATTAGTTACATTATCACCATTAGCACTATATGCTATTGTGTAATTTGCTAATACTACTACATTAAAAGTATCGCTTATGCTATACCAACTATAGTCACTTGGAACTGAAACAGGGTTGCCACAGAAGTCACAGTATCCTGAAGAATAGCTTCTTTCAAAGTTTGACTGATAGTTCATTGTTACGCCTGTTGTACCAGGTCTGAGTCCCTGAAAATGCATTTCCATGCAAGGTACCTGTAAACCACTGTATGCTTTTCTTCCAACAGTCCACTCTGTGTAACGAAGCACATTGCTATTTGCTACATCGGCACTGACATTTCTAAAATTGTCAGCTGCATCTTCTGTGAGGTCACCATCACACCAAGGGCAGCTTGCCACCAATGTTTTAAGACTCTGCAATGACGCTGTCTGTCCAACCACAATTTCCTGTGTTTTCGAACTTGCTCTTGAAAGTCTTGCAAATGAAGCCATTTGCACTTCTTCTACAGGTGGCTCTTCTTCAAGAGAAATATCTTCCTGCTCAACTGTATTTGTAGCAGTATCTTCTCCCTCGGAAGTGTCATCAGTAACTTCTTCCTTTTTGGAAGCATCATCTGTAACTTCTTCCTTCTTGGAAGCGTCATCTGTAACTTCTTCCTTCTTGGAATTGTCATCTGTAACATCTTCCTTCTTGGAAGCGTCATCTGTAACTTCTTCCTTCTTGGAAGCGTCATCAGTAACATCTTCCTTCTTGGAAGCGTCATCTGTAACTTCTTCCTTCTTGGAATTGTCATCAGTAACTTCTTCCTTCTTGGAATTGTCATCTGTAACTTCTTCCTTCTTGGAAGTATCCTCTTTGTTGCTCTCCAGCATGTTTCCTTCCTGTTCCTGCTCTTCGGCGGAAACTGACAGCGGTACTGTTAAAGCATTACCAGCCACCATTGTTAAACACATTGCGAAGATTAAGAGTTTCTTTTGAATCCGTTTTTTTCCTTTCATGGCATTTACCTCCTGAATTATAAAATTTTAAATGTACTTTCTGTGTTTTCACACATTACATAAATTATAATACGGTTTATGTAAAATGTCAACTGTTTTTTATTTTTTTTTCATTTTTTTACATTTTTTTGTTTTTTATGGAATAAAAAGAAAAAATACCCAATTGGATATTTTTCCTTTTTATATGTTTTAGATTTTCTTTGCAACGATGAGTAGCCGTTCATTATTTGTTCCATGACATGTGCATAAGGTTATTAATTGTTCTCCATATTTTGCTGTAACTCCAGTTTCATAGCATTCATTTCCTTTTACATATTTTATATAATCATTGAATGCTTTTTCATTGTCTAATTCCATATGGTCATAAAAAAGGTATTCTCCTTCTGGTACTTTTTCTCCTTTTTCTGGATAATATACTCTTGCTTTTAATACACTTATAATTTCAAAAGTCTGTCTTTCAAAAAGTGTATCAAACTGAATATACTTATGTTCTTCATAGTATTCCTTATCGTTATAATATTTTTTTAGAGAACCAAACATTGTATGATTTTTCATATTATGACCATATACTATTATGTTTTCTGTGTCCTCTTTTGTTCTGCCGTCGATCCATATAGAACCAGATTTCGATTCTTCTTTTTCAAAATTTCTACGTTCATAGAAGTTACCGTCATTTGGTGTGAACATCACTGGATAGCCTTTTTCTAAAGAAGTATCTGATCCTTCTATACTTATCCACCCATATAAGTCTGTGTTTTTTTCATGCAGATTAGCATATTGTGGAAGAAGTTGCTTTTCTTTTTCAATTTCTTCTTTGTTTTTAGGAATTTCTTGTTTTTCTTCGTTTTGCTCAAAATTAGATTTTTCTATTCTAATTTTTTCAATTGCTTCTAACTCCTTTTTTTCTTCTGATTTGCGAGTAATTAATATTGCACTTGTCAATATAATTCCTGTTATACATGCACATATTATTAAAACTTTTACTAACCGTTTTAATACATTTCTAAAACTTTTTTTCATTTTTCTTTTTCCTCCTAATTATTTAATTTGGAAATACTATACAATAATTACATTATATAGTTTAACATACTTTTTTGTTTTTTTCAATATTTATGTAAATTTTATTTGTAAATATACACAAGAAAGAGCGTAATTCTGTAAATTCTTTTGGGTATTCCTTACCAATTAAGCCCCTACAAATTGATTTTTCTTATATTAAAATAAAAGAGACTATTTTTAAGTCTCTTTCGTCTTTATTATGCAGTTTCTATATTATTTGCATTTGTACTTTTTCTTTCTTGTTTTTGTTTCATATTTTTTTGTTCTTTTTTTGTATTTATTACAATTTTAGGTGCTTCTTTACTTGTTACTGTTTCTTTTGTTACTATACATTTTTCTATTAATGGGTTTGATGGGATTTCAAACATTATATCTCGCATAATTTCTTCTATAATAGAACGAAGTCCTCTAGCACCTGTTTTTCTTTCTATTGCTTTTTCTACAATTGCTTCTAATGCTCCTTGTTCAAATTCAAGTTCTACATTGTCTAATTTAAATAGCTTTTTATATTGTTTTACAATTGCATTTTTTGGTTTTGTTACAATATCTATTAATGCTTCTTTGTCTAATTCTCTTAAAGTTGCTACTATTGGAAGTCTCCCTACAAATTCTGGAATTAGACCAAATCTTAATAAGTCTTGTGGCAATAGTTGTTCATATATTTTGTATTTATCTATTTCTTTTGTGCTTTTTACTTCTGCTGAAAAACCTATAGATTTTTTACCTGTACGCTCATCTATTATTTTATCTAGCCCCTCGAATGCTCCTCCACAAATAAATAATATATTTTCTGTATTAATTTGTATTAGTTCTTGATGTGGATGTTTTCTTCCTCCTTGTGGCGGCACTGACGCAGTTGTTCCTTCTACTATTTTAAGTAATGCTTGTTGTACACCTTCGCCACTTACATCTCTTGTAATTGATGGGTTTTCAGATTTTCTTGTTATTTTATCTATTTCGTCTATATATATAATTCCTTTTTCTGCTTTTTCTATATCGTATTCTGCATTTTGAATTAATTTAAGTAATATGTTTTCAACATCTTCACCAACATAGCCTGCTTCTGTTAAAGTTGTTGCATCTGCTATTGCAAATGGTACTTTAAGTATTCTTGCAAGTGTTTGTGCAAGAAGTGTTTTTCCGTGAACCTGTTGGACCTAATAATAAGACGTTACTTTTTTGAATTTCTACATCATCATCATTTACTTGAGGATTATTTATTCTTTTATAATGATTATATACTGCTACTGCTAAAGTTTTTTTAGCGTCCTCTTGACCTATTACATAACTATCTAATATTTCTTTTATTTCTGCTGGACTAGGTAGTTTTTCTTTTTCATCATTTAGTGTATATGCTAATTCTGTGTCATCATATACCTCACCTTCTAGCATGTCACCACATAATTTTATACACTCATTACAAATAAATACTCCTGGTCCTGCAATAATTCTTTGTACTCCTTTTTGTGATTTTCCACAAAATGAGCATCTAATATTATCATCTTTTTTTGCCATTAAAATTTTTCTCCTTTTTTATTTAGAAGTCGGATGTCGGAAATCAAATGTCAGATTTTAGGGTTATTCCTTCAAAGTATTGGATAAACTTACTTTTCTCTATATTATTATAGATTTTATTTTCAACTTCCGATTTCTGACTTCTGTCTTCTGACCTCTATTATTGTCTTTTTTCTAAAATTCCATCTATTAAACCATATTTTAATGCTTCCTCCGCTGTCATGTAATTATCTCTTTCTGTATCTTTTTCTATTACTTCTAGTGGTTGACCTGTTCTGTCGCTTAATAGTTTATTTAATTTTTCTCTTGTTTTTACCATATGGTCTGCGTGTATTTTTATTTCTGTTGTTTGACCAGAAATTCCATTTCCTCCTATTAATGGTTGATGTATTAATATTTCAGAATTTGGTGTCGCAAATCTTCTTCCTTTTTCTCCTGATGTTAATAATACTGCTCCCATACTTGCTGCCATTCCTACACAGTATGTTGCTACTGGGCATTTTATATAGTTCATTGTGTCTACTATTGCCATACCATCTGTAATAGATCCACCTGGACTATTTATATATAAGAATATTTCCTTATCTGGATCTTCTGATTCTAAGAATAGTAATTGTGCAATTACTAAACCTGCTGATGTTGGATTTACATCTTCTCCTAAAAATATAATTCTATCTTTTAATAATCTTGAGAAAATATCATATGATCTTTCTCCTTTTGCTGTTTGTTCAATAACATATGGTACTAAACTATTTTTTTCTAACATATCTTTCTTTCCTCCTTCACGCAAAGCGTGTGCTATTCATATAAGAAAAAGCTAGCGGTAAAACCTATTTTTTATACAAAAATTCTTACCCCTAACTTTCCCCCTTTTTATTTAATTTTTGCATTATCTACTATGAATTTTATGGCATTTTCTGATTTTATTGTTTCTGTTATGTATGTTACTAAGCCTTCGTTTTTTTGTAAGTCTTCTACTTTGTTTCCATATGCATTTGCCATTTCTTCTAGTTTTGCATTTACTTCTTCTTCAGTTGCTTCTATTTTTTCTTCTTTTATTATTGCTTCTAATACTAATCTTACTTTTACTTGTCTTTCTGCTTGTTCTGCTAACTCTTTTCTTATATCGCTTTCAGTTTTATTCATCATTTGAAGATATTGCTCTAGGTTTAAGCCTTGGTACATTAACCTTTGTTCAATTTCTTTTATCATGTTGTCTGTTTCTGTTTCTACCATTCCTGATGGTATTTCTACTTTTACATCATCACAAACTGTTTTTATTGCTTCTTCTTCTGTTTCATATTTTGCCTTTGATGTATTTTCTGCTTCTAATTTTTCTTTTATGCTTGCTTTTAATTCATCTAAAGTATCAAATTCACTTACATCTTTTGCAAATTCGTCATCTAATTTAGGCATTTCTTTTTTCTTTATTTCATGTAATTTCACTTTAAATGTAGCTTCTTTTCCTGCTAATTCTTTTGAGAAGTATTCTTCTGGGAATGTTACGTTTATGTCTTTTTCTTCTCCTATGTTCATTCCTATTATTTGATCTTCAAAACCTGGAATGAATGTGTTACTTCCTATTACTAGTTCATGTCCTTCTGCTTTACCACCTTCAAAAGCTACACCATCAACAAATCCTTCAAAATCAATAACTGTTGTGTCTTTGCTTTCTACGCTTCTGTCTTCTACATTTACAAGTCTTGCATTGTGTTCTTGCATATGACCTAATTCATGATTGATGTTTTCATCTTCTACATTATACTCTATTTTTTTAAGTTCTATACCCTTATATTTTCCAAGTTCTACCTCTGGTTTTGTTTGAACTGTTGCTGTAAATATTAGGTCTTTTCCTTTTTCCATTTGAGTAATGTCAATGTTAGGTCTGCTAACTGCTATAATTCCTGCATCTTTTAATTCTTTTTCGTATATTTCAGGTACTACTTCATTAAATGCATCTTCATAGAAAATTTGTGCACCATATTGTTTTTCAACTATTTTATATGGAGCTTTACCTTTTCTGAATCCTGGTATATTAAAATATTTTGCACTTTTTGCATATACTTTTTGAATTGCTTCTTCAAATTTTGCAGCTTCTACTTCAAAGCTTAATTTTACTTCATTTACATTCTCTGTTTTTTCTACTTTAACACTCATTTTTTAATCTTCCTTTCACGTTTTTTAATAAGCTCATTTATTATATCATATTTTCCAGAGATTTCAAGTACTAAACATAAAAAAAATTGTTTATTTTCTTATAAATTTTACATATTTTCTTATTTTTCTGTACATACTAAAAAATAAAACTAAAAAAGGAATATTGTGTTATGAAAAATTCAAAAGTAAAATATGTTTTTATTATTATTGCTCTTGCTATTGTAATTGGAGCTATTGTTTATTTTTTTACGAAAGATAATTCTACAAATATAAGTCAAAATAATAATGGGTCTTCTGCTTCTAGAACTTCTACTGACAAAAATGTTGATAGTAGTAATACTAACACTAATACTAACACGGAAGTTGAAAATAAGAAAAATATCCCTCCGAAGGAAACTGCTATTGCTTCTTTTTCAACGGTAATTGGTGACAATTCTGCTGGCAGACTTACTAATATTAGAATTACATGTGGTATTATTAATGGAACTGTTATTAATCCTAATGAAACTTTTTCATTTAATGAAATAGTTGGGAAGCCGACAGCTGAAAGAGGTTATCAAGAGGCTAAGATTATTGTGGATCATAAAACTGAAACAGGAATTGGTGGTGGCAATTGCCAAGTAAGTAGTACTTTGTATAATGCTGTTCTTGCTGTTCCTTCCCTTACTGTTGTTGAAAGAAGTGAGCATGGTAAGGAAGTTGGCTATGTTCCTAAAGGAAAGGATGCGGCTGTTTCTTATGGATCTTTAGATTTTAAGTTTAAGAATAGTACTGGGCATAAAATTAAAATTAATATAGGGACTGATGATAAGAATATAACAGCAACTATTGTTCAGATTGAGGAATAGTATAAAATAAGATTAGTTCACTATGCGGGTCGCCGAAAGCGGCCCCCTACAATGATATATATTTTTATTAATTTGTTTATATATTATTACATTTTTTTTTAAAATAGAAATAATTTCAAGAATCCTTTAATATATTTTAAGTATATTGGAGGGTTTTATATGCGTAAATTTATATCTATATTATTACTTGTATTTATTTTTGTGTTTTGCTTTTGCAATATTATATATGGTTTAAATGATAATTACGTTTGGACCAGTGGAGATATTGAGGTAACTGCTACACCTTCTACTGATTTGAATTTAGAAAGTGGCTCTGCTATTTTAATAGAGCAAAACTCTGGGCAAGTATTGTATGAGCATAATTCTCATGAACAATTGCGTCCTGCTTCTGTTACTAAGGTAATGACTTTATTACTTATTATGGAAGCATTAGATAGTGGGAAGATTGCTTTAACTGATAAAATTCCATGTAGTGAAGTAGCAAGTTCTATGGGTGGTTCACAAATTTGGTTAGATGTTAGAGAAGAGCTTACTGTAGATGAAATGCTTAAAGCAATATGTGTAGCTTCTGCTAATGATTGTACTGTTGCTATGGCAGAATATTTAGAAGGTTCTGTGGATGCATTTGTAGCTAAAATGAATTCTAAAGCACATGAGATTGGGATGAATGATACATGTTTTAAAAATTGTCATGGTTTGGATGAAGATGGGCATATTACTTCAAGTTATGATATTGCTTTAATGTCTAGAGAACTTTTAATTAATCATCCTAGTATAACAAATTATACTACCATTTGGATGGATAGCTTAAGAGATGGAAAGTCTCAGCTTGTTAATACTAATAAATTAGTTAGAAATTATAAAGGTTGTACTGGTTTAAAAACAGGTTCTACCTCTCTTGCTTTGTATAATTTATCTGCAAGTGCTACAAGAGATGACCTTTCACTAATTGCAGTTATAATGAGAGCGCCTACTCCTGCTGTTCGTTTTGCAGAAGCTAGTAAGTTATTAGATTATGGCTTTAGCAATTATACTTATAAGCAATTTGCTAAAGCTCGGCACTGTTTTAAAAAGTGTAACTGTAAATAAAGGTGTAACTCAAAGTGTTAATTTAGTTTATGAAGAAAATAGTGGAACATTAATAAAAAAAGGTGAAGATAAAAATGTAGAAGAAATTTTAAATATTTATGATAATATATCTGCTCCTATTACTAAAGGTCAAAAATTAGGTGAGGTTTCATATACTTTAAATGGTTCTTCGGTTGGTAAAACAGATTTAATTGCTGAATGTGATGTTAAGAAAATAAGTGTGGGTAATATGATTGATAGGTTATTTTCTAGTTGGTTTTGTGTGTTAAGATAGAAAAGACTTGTGGAACGAAGGGAAAGATTTGGAAAGATTTGGAAAGATTTGGGACGCGTCAAAAACTTTCCTTTTTAAATTTAATTTTAAAGAAAAAATTCTAAACAAAAAAGGAAAGTTTTTGAC
>CATLDI010000030.1 GCA_949902805.1 uncultured Clostridiaceae bacterium | reverse complement strand
ATTAAAAAGTTTAAAAATAAAAACGTAATAAAAGCACTTATAATAAATATTTTATTAATATTGGTAATTACATCATTTTTCTGGGCCCCTCTTTTAGAACATAAATTAATTGCTGATTATGAAGTATTCAAACCAGGTAGAATGGAAAGAACAGAAGTATTAATAAGTTATAAATTAGACTTTTATAGGTTGTTTTTTACTAAAACAAATGACTACATGATTTATAATATAGGTTTAATCACATTAGTAGGATTGATGCTAACACCATTAGCAATAAAGAAAATGAAAAGCGAAGCATATTACAAATTATACATATTTATGCTAGTAACAGGTATTATATTAGCAATAATGACATTAAAAATATTCCCATTTGAATATATGCCAAGCCTATTTAAAATGCTTCAATTTACATTTAGATTGCTAGAATTCACAAGTTTCTTGTTTGCCTTTGTTGCAGCAATAAACATAGTAACTGTTTGTAAAATTAATTTAAAAGAATTAGTAATTTTATTAATAGCTCTAATGATATTAACAATTCCATATAAAAGTCACTTACGAACATTAGAAAACTTTGACGAAAATATACTTTGGCCATCAGTACCAGTTACGCAAGACACTGGAAGAGTACATGCAGGATGTGCGAGTTTCGAATATTTACCATCAAGAGCATTTGAAAACAGACATTATTTAGAAACAAGGTCACCAAATGCGATAGTAATGAATGAAAATAATACTACTATTATAGAAAATGAAATTAAAAATGGAACTAAAATGAGTTTTGATGTAAAATATGTATTAGAAGAAACACGGAATAGAATTACCATATATATATTATTTGGGTTATGATGTAACCTTAAAAACAAAAAGTGGAAAAATTAAATTAGAAACTTTTGAAACTGAAAATGGATTTATAGGAATAAAACTTCCTGTAGTAGAAGAGGGGAAAGTAGAAGTAAAATATACAGGAACAGGGCTTATGAATGTAACAAATTTTATATCAGTTATAGGAGTATGTATATTAATTGGAATAATTTTAAAACGAAAAAGTCAACTATAAAGTTGACTTTTTCGTTTATTTTACTCTTTATTTCTTAATGGACACCAAACAGGTTTATGAATATTGACCATTTCACTTGGCAATTCTAAAGATCTAGCTATATTACGAGGTGGCTCTGAATAGTAACAATCAGCCCTCTGATCACCATCTCTAAACCAATCATATGGATCAGGATCTGGAGAAAAGTATAGATGCTTACAACTATCACAAACTTCTTTACTTTTATTAATTCCGCCAGTAGCATATTCAAGTTGACCATTATTCATTACTACTACATCAATACCTGCTTCCTCATGTTCCCGCATTTCTTTTTCCGTTTTTGAGTTCATAATATTACCTCCTTCATAATAATGACAATAGGTTAAAATAAAAGTTTCGCATATAATAACATAAAGTATATTGACTGTCAATAGCTTAAATTATAATAATCAGTCAAATTAATTGACTAAATATAAAAAATGATATAAAATACTTATAGCAATAAATGAAAGGAAGAAAAATATGTCAAAACCAACAGTAGCAATAGTAGGAAGACCAAATGTAGGAAAATCTACTTTTTTTAATTATATAGTAGGAAAAAGAATATCGATAGTACAAGATGAACCAGGAGTTACAAGAGATAGAGTATATGCTGAAAGCACTTGGAGAGGTAGAACCTTTTCGCTAATAGATACAGGTGGAATAGAGCCAGAATCAGAAGATATAATAATATCTCAAATGAGGGAACAAGCAAATATAGCAATAAGTGTAGCAGATGTTATTATATTTTTAACAGATATAAAACAAGGAGTAACGGCAGCAGATAAAGAAATAGCATTAATGCTTAAAAAATCTAAAAAGAAAGTTATTCTAGTATGTAATAAAGCAGATAATTATGGAAAAACCTCAGATGATATATATGAATTTTACAACTTAGGTCTAGGAGACCCATATCCAGTATCTTCAGTAAACGCAATAGGTATAGGAGATGTATTAGATGCAATATATGAAAGCTTTCCTGAAAAACAAGAAGATGAAGATGATGAAACAATAAAAGTAGCAATAATAGGAAAACCAAATGTAGGTAAATCTTCATTAGTAAATAAAATACTTGGAGAAAATAGAGTAATAGTAAGTGATATAGCAGGAACAACAAGGGATGCAATAGACTCAAACTTTGAAAATGAATTCGGAAAATATGTATTTATAGATACAGCAGGAATTAGAAGAAAAAGTAAAGTAGATGAGCAAATAGAAAAATATAGTGTAATGAGAAGCTTACTTGCAGTAGAAAGAGCAGATGTATGTATTTTAATGATAGATGCAAATGAAGGTGTAACAGAGCAAGACACGAAAATAGCAGGAGAAGCTCACGAGGCAGGAAAAGCAGTAATAATAGCAGTAAATAAATGGGACGAATATGAAAAAGATACAAACACAACAGAAAAATACAAAAAAGAAGTATACAACAAGTTATCATATCTTTCATATGCACCAATAATATTTATATCAGCAAAAACAGGTCAAAGGGTACACAAACTATTCGAAATGATAAATACGGTAGCAAGTCAAAATGCAATGAGAGTATCAACATCAGTATTAAACCAAGTATTAAATGAAGCAATAGCAATAGTACAACCACCAACAGATAAAGGCAAAAGGTTAAAAATATACTATATGACCCAAGCCTCAACAAAGCCACCAACATTTGTAGTGTTTGTAAACGATAAAAAGTTATTCCACTTTTCATATGAAAGGTATCTAATAAATCAAATAAGAAAAGAATTTACTTTAACAGGTACACCTGTAAGGATGATTGTTAGGGAGAGAAAAGACAAAGACGCATAAATAATAGTGAAGAATGAATAATTAAACTGTAGGGGCTTAATCGGTAAGGAATACCTAAGAGAATTTACCGAATTACGCCCCAAAAAAATTAGAATGCTAGAGGTTTAAAATGAACCACCTTTTGCATTTATATATATTAAAATAAAAATCGAACCTTCCAAGACAAGGGGTATTCCCCCGCGATCTGTGGGTTGTCGGGATTCAATTTTGATTTTAATATATATAAACACATAAGGTTACTCTACAAATTCTAATTACTACTATTTCTATTTTAAAATTTGGAAGGGGAAAAGAGAAATGTTAATGTACATAATAATAGCAATAATAGCATATTTACTAGGAAGCATAAGCTTCTCAGTAATAATTAGTAAAAAAATGGCAGGTTTTGATGTAAGACAAAAAGGAAGTGGAAATGCAGGTACAACAAATGTACTAAGAAGTGTAGGAAAGAAAGCGGCAATAATAACTTTAATATTAGATGTGCTAAAAGGAGTAGTAGCAATACTTGTAGCATATATAGCAGGTAAAATAGTAAAAGATATAGACAAAAGCTTATTAATTCAAATAACAGGAATATCAGTAATAATAGGACACACATTCCCAATATTCTTTAACTTCAAAGGAGGAAAAGGAATAGCAACATCTTTAGGTGTATTACTTATGACAAATTGGAACATAGGCTTAATATGTCTAGTATTTGCACTAGTATTAATGGTACTTACAAGAATAGTATCATTAGGCTCAATAGCAGCCGCAATACTATTTCCAGTACTAATAATATTCATGCCAAGTAACGCATACTTAGTAGAAGGTAACTATATAATATATTCAATAATATTAGCAGTACTAGTAATATACAACCACAGAGCAAATGTAAAAAGATTATTAAATGGAACAGAAAATAAATTAGACTTTAAAAAGATAAAATAGAAGACAGAGGTCAGAAATCAGAAGTCAGAATGTAAGCAATTTCTTCGAAGAATTTACTTTAATTTCCGACTTCCGACATCTGACATCTGACTTCCATACGGAGGAATTAAATATGAAAAATATATGTATAATAGGTAGTGGAAGCTGGGGAGTAGCATTGGGCGTACACCTAGCAAAATTAGGAAACAATGTAAAAATATGGTCATACATGGAAGAAGAAAGAGATTTAATAAATAATGAGAAAAAATGTAAATTTTTGCCAAATATAACATTGCCAGAAGGTATATATTGTACAACATCATATGAAGAAGCAATAGAAGGTAGCGAAATAATATTACATGTAACACCATCAAAATTTACAAGAAATACTGTTAAAGAATATAAGAAATATGTAACAAATCAAACAATAGTAATATGTACAAAAGGCTTTGAGAAAGAAACTTTATCAACTTTAGATGATGTAATAACTGAAGAGATACCAAATGCAAAAATAGCAGTATTATCAGGACCTAGCCATGCAGAAGAAGTTTCAGTAGGAGTGCCAACAGCAATGGTAGTAGCAGCACACGATATGGAACTTGCAAATTATATAAGAGACATATTTATGAACGAAAACTTAAGAGTGTATACATCGACTGATGTAAAAGGCGTAGAACTAGGTGGAGCTTTAAAAAATATAATAGCATTTTGTGCAGGAATATCAGCAGGAATAGGTTTAGGAGATAATACCTTTGCAGCACTAATAACAAGAGGTCTAAATGAAATATCATTACTAGGAGAAACTCTAGGAGGGAATAAACAAACTTTCTATGGTCTAACAGGTCTAGGAGACCTAATAGTAACTTGCCTAAGTGAACACAGCAGAAATAGAAGAGCAGGAAAATTATTAGGGCAAGGTAAAAATATAGAAGAAATTAGAAAAGAAATAGGAATGGTAATAGAGGGAGTAGACAATATAGAAGTAGCTTACGAACTTTCAAGAAAATATAACTTAGATATGCCAATAGTAAAAGCAGTATATCAAGCATTATATGAAAATTTAGAACCTGAAAAAGCAGTTACATTACTAATGACAAGAGACAAAAAAGCAGAGTAAAATAGCCAAAAATGAATAGTAGGGGCGATTATCAATCGCCCATTCTTCGAAGAAATGGCTTAGAGGATGCTGTGTGTCTATCCAATCTTCTAGGAAACTGACCTAAATTCCGATCTCCGATTTCTGACTTCTGACATCAAATAAAAAAGAAAGGAATAAAAGCAAAAATGAAACTAGTAATCCAAAGAGTAACAAACGCAAGCGTTACAGTAGAAAATAATATAATAGGGAAAATAGGTAAAGGCTTCTTAGTTCTTTTAGGAGTTGGTCCAGAAGATACTGAAAAAGAAGCAGACTATTTAGTTCAAAAACTAATTAAATTGCGTGTTTTTGAAGACGAAAATGGGAAAATGAATTTAAGTATAAAGGATATAGAAGGAGAACTTTTAATAGTATCTCAATTTACTTTATATGCGGACTGTAGTGGAGGTAATAGACCAAGCTTTACAAATGCTGCGAAACCAGAAAAAGCAAATGCATTATATGAGTATTTTATACAAAAATGCAAAGAAGAAAATATAGAAGTAGAACATGGAGAATTTGGAGCAGATATGAAAGTAGAACTCTTAAATGATGGACCTGTAACTATTTTATTAGAAAGATAAAAATTAGAATTATTAAGCTAGATATAAAATAATATATTTAATTTAATCACAAATAAAATAAATATGAATAAGATAATATATAAATGGAGGTTGATTTATGTATTATCAAAATTATGAAGATTATATGAGAAGTGTTCTAGGATATCCAGTAGATCCTACATATGATAATTATATTATTCAAAATAGAGATTATAATGTAAGTTATCAAAACAATAGTGAATTAGAAAGCATGTATCCTGAAATTTATAAAAAAATAAATCCAGTGGTATGTGAGGTATGTGAAAGAAGTAACCCACCTATTACAAAAGAAGTAATAGAGAATATGGTGGAAGAAGTATATCAAAAAATAGATATTAATAATGAAATTTACTTAAAAATTAACATAGATAATGATATTGCACAAAAAGAAGTACAACAAAATAGAACTACTATTACAAAAGTAAATCAAGTTACTAATATCACAAACAATAATGAACAAATGACAAGACAAGTAAATGAGGTAGAGAATAGACAAAGAAGACCAAATAATCCTTTTTTAAGAGACTTAATAAGGATATTAATACTAAATAGATTATTAGGAGGAGGTTTTCCACATAGACCTCCAAGACCAAGACCACCATTTCCAGGACCAGGAAGGCCACCACGTCCACAACCTAGAGATTATGAAAACTACTTTAAATTTTAAAATCACTAAAATAAAAAAGACAGAATTTTAAATTTTTGTCTTTTTTATAGTTTTTAAATGTAGGGGAGATTATCAATCGCCAGCATAATAAATTAATTTTTTTATAATATATCAAAAAATAGGGGTCGTAGCCTTTGACTACCCACATGGCAAAGCCACTTTATTCCATATAGGAAAAATTAACCTATAAAAGCAAAGATACCTAAGTAGCAAACTACTCAGATACCTCCGCCGGGATAGGCCTTGGAACACCTCTAAGAGATGCTCTGTACCATATCCAATAGGGCATGGAAGATTCGAACTTCCAGTCTCTACACTCGTGGGTGTAGTGTGCTACCATACTGCACCAATGCCCTAATATAAATGTAATTTTACATTATAACGACCCAGATGGGACTCGAACCCACGACTGCTCGGCTGACTACCGAGTGCTTTAACCATACTAAGCTACTGAGCCTAAAAATTTAGAACAAACTATTTATAACATAAATTTATGTTAATGTCAACACTTTTCTCAAAAAATATTGCTAAAAATTCAAAAAAGAGTTACAATTCACAGTAAGAAATATAAAAATATTAAATATATTTAGGGAGTAATTCAATATTCTTATATGTTATTCCTTACCGATTAAGCCCCTACATTTTAATAAAATTATATTAGAACTATAAATTATAATAAAAACAGATAAGATAAAAGGAGTAATACAATGCCAGAGCCAATAGAAATAACAAACATGAAAAATAATTCAGAAAATAGAGAATATGTATTAAGTACAGTAAAAGAAAATGGAAAACTATTAGAGTTTGCAAGTGAAGAGCTAAGAAATGATAGAGAAATAGTATTAGAGGCAGTAAAAAATAATGCAGAAGCCTTAGAATTTGCAAGTGATATTTTAAAAGGAGATAGAGAAATAGTATATGAATCTGTAAGTAAATTAGGCTGGACATATTGTTATGTGAAAGAAAACCTATTATTAGACAAAGAACTTTTATTAGCAGGCTTAAAGATAAGTGGGCAAATACTTTATTTTTCACATCCTAATATGAGAGACGATAAAGAAGTTGTATTAGAAGCGGTTAAACAAAAAGGAATTATAATAAAATATGCAAGTAGCAGATTGAGAGACGATAAAGAAATTGCAATAGAGGCAATGAAACAAGATAAAAGTTGCTATATATTTTTAGGCGAAAATATAAAAAAAGATGAAGATATTGTAACTTTAAAATCCGCTCCCAGTAGGTAATATATTTTATTTTTGTAATGAAGTCCCGACAGCCCGCAGATCGCGGAGGAATACCCCTTGTCTTGGAGGGCGAAATGAAAAAAATAAAATATATTACCTACTTCGCGCTAGTACGAAAATAAAATTTATGAATTGCAAATATTATTGCTATTTTTTTTCAAAATTACTAAAAAATGGTAAGGAAATCAATTACACACATATAAAATATTAAAACGGACAAAATAATAATGTTAAAATTTATTTTAATGAAATTTTTTTGAAAGGTGGAATTAATAATGAAGGTAAAAGATTGTATGTGTAATGATGTTTGCTGTGTTACACCAGATAGCACAGTTCAAGATTGTGCAAAAATAATGTGTAATAATCATGTGGGTTGTATACCAGTATGCGATACTATGCAAAATGTAGTAGGTTTAGTTACAGATAGAGATGTTATATTAAGAAGTATAGCATGTGATAAAGATACTAAAAGTACACCAGTAAGTGATATAATGACTTGCAAAGTTTGCTGTTGTAATTCAGATGTAGATATAAAAGAAGCGGAAGATTTAATGTGTAAATACCAAATAAGAAGACTTCCAGTAGTAGACAATGAAAATAAAATAATAGGAATAATAACATTAGGAGATTTAGCAAAAAATAATAATGTAAGTAATGATGGAGTTTCCAACACACTAGAAAATATTTGTAAATGCAATGATAAAAATGCAGAGTAGAGGTCAGAATTCAGAGGACAGAAGTCGGAAATTAGATATTTTATAAATGTCATAAAAAGTTGATATAGGAGTTAGAATTTATTTTAACTCCTATAAATTATTAATATCCAACCTCTGACTTCTGATTTCTGTCTTCCAATACGTATAATTTTAGGACAAACTGCATACAATTATATAAAAAATACATAGGAGAATACTATGGTAATAGATATGAATTATTGGTCAAAAGTTTTTAAGAAACTTTTAGTCTTTGTTTTAAGTATTTTAGGTATATATTTAGCTTTTAAATTTGCTGTTTTTTATATGCCATTTTTGATTGCTTTTGTATTATCACTAATATTAGAGCCAGTTATTAGATTTTTTATGAGAAGATTAAACTTAAAAAGAAAAACAAGTGCAATTATAGTATTTGTTGTTTCTTTATCTATAATAATTGGATTATTAATATGGGGAATAGTGTCACTTACTACAGAATCGTATAATTTACTTAATGGATTAAATGAATACTTTGAAGTTATTTCGAATAGATTTCAAACATTAATATCACAGATAGATTTAAGCAAATTACACTTATCAGGAGAAATAATGAATATAATACAAAACTCAGCTATTGATATATTAAATGGAGTAACTAATTGGGCAAAAGGTGTACTAACAAATTTACTAGAAGTTATTACTTCTATACCAACAATAATTATATATGTAGTTATTACGATACTATCATTATATTTTATATGTACAGATAAAATATATATGTTAGACCAACTAGAACATCATTTTCCTAAAACTTGGGTAAAAAGAATATCAAAATTTGTAAAAGAAGTTTCAAGTTCTTTAGGTGCACTTTTAAAAGCACAAGTAATACTTATTTTGATTTCATTTTTTATATGCTTAATAGGACTATATATTTTTAAAATAGCAGGTTTAAATGTAGGTTTTCCATTATTAGCTGCTTTAGGAATAGGATTTGTAGATGCTCTTCCAATTTTTGGCTCAGCAGCTGTTATGATACCATGGGCTATTATAGCAGGATTTAATGGAGACTTAACATTAGGAATATCGCTTATAGTTTTATTAATAGTTATGAGTATGGTAAGACAATTTATGGAACCACGTATTGTATCTGGGCAAATCGGAATACATCCAATCTTCACATTAATTGCAATGTATACAGGTTTTAGAATAATAGGTGTTTTAGGATTATTATTTGGACCAGTTATATTAATTATATTAAAAAACATTTTTAGTGCAATGATAGATAAGGGAGTAGCAAAAGCAATTTTTGAAAGAGAATAGCTTGCAATTTATAAAATAGTATGATAAAATATTTAAACAATAATTAAATATTAGGAGAACAACATATGAGTGAAAAAACAATAGTTAAAAGTGAAACATTATCAGAAGAGAAGAAGGCAGAAGCACGGCGGAAAATAATGCATTGGCAAAGCAAAGGATATTCGATTATGACAATTATGTACTTTTTGTCAAAAAGCTATTCCGAAGTTTCAGTAGTAGAGGAAAATGAAAACTTTGTTATTACGCTCGGATAAGAAATTTCTTTAAAACAAAAAAGCAAAGGAATTGATATAATTATCAATTCCTTTGCTTTTTGTCATTTCTTCGTAAAACATGACATCATTGTACCCTTTTATTATAAAATCACAGAAGTAGGAATATAATCTTCATCTGGAGGATATACATATTCATCATTAGGTTTCTCTATTTGTTTTAAAGAATTTATTTCAAGTATAGGCATATCTCCATGATAAGTCCCCTTAGTAATAGTGCCTTCTATTTCAACCCATACACTATCACGTAAGCTTTCGGCATCTTTATAATGACATAAAAAACCAACTACAACAGTTTGAAAGTCGGAAGATATAATCATATTTCTACCTAAAACAAATTGCTCTTTTTCTAAATCATAAACTCTATACACAAACCCAGAAAATTTAATTTTTTGACCAACATATGTATCAATGTTTTCATGAACAGTTTTTAAAATTGTAGAATAATTTTTATTAGTAAGTTCAGTTACTCCATTGCAGAGTATATCATCATCAACTTTAACGCTAGCTGTATAAAGCCTATAACCAACAACACCACAAAGTAAAATTACAAAAGCAATAATTATTACAAATATAAATTTAAATATTTTAGTACCACTTAATTTTATATTATATATGAACATATAAATACCTTCTTTCAATAATTTGATCAATAAAATTTTACACTGTAGGAGCTTAATCGGTTAGGAATACCTAAAAGCATTTACCGAATTACGCCCTAACAAAAATTTGAATTTATAATAAAAGTTCAATTATGTGCTAAGGGCGTAATTCGGTATTCATAAATGGTATTCCTAACCGATTAAGTCCCTACATATCTATTAATATATATGTGCCAAAATTTTTAAATATACTTGTAAATTATATTAAAAAATAGTATATTATAGAATAATATAAATAAAGAAAGAAGAGAAAAAATATGTTTTCGAGTATAGGAAAATATGCGCCATGTGGAATATTTACAAAAGGACATTTTGCTTTAATTTGTATAACAATAATAGGAATTTATGTAGCACTAAAACATACTATTAAAAAAAGTAAGGAAGAAATATATGAAATAATAAGAAAAATAACAATATTTATATGCATATTAGAAGCTTTCAAAATAATTTATAGTATATCATTAAATTCTTTATATGAAGTTAATACATATTTACCATTATATTATTGTAGTATGTTAATATATGCTGGTCTACTTAGCTCATTTGGGAAAGGTAAATTTCAAAGAGTAGGAGATGTATTTCTAATGGTTGGCGTAAGCATAGGAGGAATAGTATTTATTCTATACCCATCAACTTCATTACCAACATATCCAGCCTTTCACATTTTAAGTATCCATAGCTTTTTATATCATGGTATAATGGTGTATTTAGGAATACTAGTAAATAAAGTAAGGTATATAGAATTAGAAAAACAAGACATAAAATATTTCGCGAGTTTAGTAGGGGTACTTTGCATTATAGCATTTATCATAAATAATATTTTCCGGTAGCAACTTAATGTTTATATCACAAAATTTTTCTATTATGCCAATTAAATTATTATATGAAATAACAAATGGAAATATCCTATTTAGCTTAACCATGTCACTAGCACAAATGACAATACCCTTCTATATTTCTTATTATATGATAAAGAAAATAGATTCTTTGAAAGAAAAAAATGAAATAAAAGCTCAAGATGTAGGGGCTTAATTGATAAGGAATACCTAAAAGAACTTACCGAATTACGCCCTTTAAAAAAATAAATATTTAAGGTTGCATAATATATTTAAAAATGTTATAATACAACATATAGCAGTAATTACTATGAAAATTATGATAGGAATAGCTATATGGTGTGCTCTTTTAGGAGCAATATTAATAGTAATAGAAACAATGATCTACGCAGATTCGAACTGCAAAAATATAGAAAAATATATTTTTAATCTACTCATAACATTTGAACTAATTTCAATGGTATTTTTTCTATCTACATTAGGCAATCCAATGATAAATAATATTGGACTAATTTGTTTTTTTATTAGTATAGTTCTAGTTCCGATATATACTTTATATTTAACTATAAAAGTATTAATTAAGAAATACAAAAAGCATAAAGAAAAACAATAAAACATTAAGAAAAACAAGTAATAAAATATTGCTTGTTTTTCTTGATTTTTACCATGAATAGTGATATAGTTTAACTTGTTATAAAATGCAAAAAAGAAAGGAAGAAAAACATGGGATTATTTAAAACATATAGCGAAAAAGAAGTAAAAAGGGTAATGCCAATAATAGCTAAAATAAATGATTTAGAAGGAGAAATTTCTAAATTAACTGATATAGAATTAAAAAACAAAACAAATGAATTTAAAGAAAGACTAAGCAAAGGGGAGAGTCTAGATGATATATTACCAGAAGCTTTTGCAGTAGTTAGAGAAGCTTCTAAAAGGGTACTTGGAATGCGCCATTTTGATGTGCAATTAATAGGTGGTATTATACTTCACCAAGGTAGAATTGCCGAAATGAAAACAGGAGAAGGAAAAACTTTAGTTGCTACATTACCAGTATACCTAAATGCACTTACAGGAAAAGGTGTACACGTAGTTACAGTAAACGACTACTTAGCAAAACGTGATAGTGAATGGATGGGAAAATTATACCGCTTTTTAGGTTTAACAGTAGGACTTGTAATAGCTGGAATGAATCCATCTGAAAAACAACAAGCATATAATTGTGATATAACATATGGAACAAATAACGAATATGGTTTCGACTACCTAAGAGATAACATGGTAATATATAAAAATCAATTAGTACAAAGAAAACTACACTATGCAATAGTAGACGAGATAGATAGTATTTTAATAGACGAAGCACGTACACCACTTATTATTTCAGGAAGAGCAAATAAATCATCAGACCTATACAAAAAAGCTGATAATTTTGTAAAAAGATTAAAAGCAAAAGTTATTGTAGAAGAAGACGTAAAAAACTTTGAACAAGCAGAAGATAACGAAAAATATGATTATATAGTAGACTTAAAAGCAAAATCAGCTTCACTTACTGGTAAGGGAATTCAAAAAGCCGAAGAAGAATTTCATTTAGAAAACTTCAACGACATAGAAAACTCTGAATTAGTACATAACGTAAACCAAGCATTACGTGCACATGGTATTATGAAAAAAGATATAGACTACATAGTAAAAGATGGAGAAGTACTAATAGTAGACGAATTCACAGGGCGTATAATGTATGGAAGAAGATATAATGATGGTTTGCACCAAGCAATAGAAGCAAAAGAAAATGTAAAAATAGCAGATGAATCAAAAACATTAGCAACAATTACCTTCCAAAATTACTTCAGAATGTATGATAAATTATCAGGAATGACAGGTACAGCTATGACAGAAGAACCAGAATTCCAAGAAATTTACCACTTAGACGTTATAGAAATACCAACAAATAAAGAAATGGTACGTATGGATAACCATGATGTAATATATAAAAATGAAGCTGCAAAATTTAGAGCAGTAATAGAAGAAGTTAAAAAGAGCCATGAAAAAGGTCAACCAGTGTTAGTTGGTACAGTATCAATAGAAAAATCTGAAAAGTTAAGTAGCATGCTTAAAAGAGAAGGAATTAAGCATGAAGTATTAAATGCTAAATTCCATGAAAAAGAAGCGGAAATAATAGCACAAGCAGGTAAATTTGGAGCAGTAACAATTGCAACAAACATGGCAGGTCGTGGTACCGATATTATGCTAGGTGGAAATAGTGAATATTTAGCAAAACAAGAAATGAGAAAACTAAAATATTCAGAAGAGCTAATAGACCAAGCTACAGCATTTAATGAAACAGATAATGAAGAAATATTAGGTGCAAGAAAGAAATTTAAAGAACTAGAAGAAAGATACAATGATCAAATAAAAGACGAAAAACAAAAAGTATTAGAAGCAGGCGGTCTAAAAATAATTGGTACAGAAAGACATGAATCAAGAAGAATTGACAACCAGCTTCGTGGACGTAGTGGACGTCAAGGAGACCCAGGAGAATCAAGATTCTATATAGGTTTAGATGATGACCTAATGAAAATATTTGGAGGAGATAAAATAACAACAGTTTACAATATGTTAGGTGCAGACGAAAACATGCCAATAGAATCAAAAATGATTTCAAAATCAGTAGAATCAGCACAAAAAAGGGTAGAAGACAGAAACTTCAGTATCAGAAAAAATGTACTTAACTATGATGATGTAATGAACACACAAAGAGAAATTATATATAAACAAAGAAGAGAAGTACTAGATGGAGAAAACCTAAAAGAACAAATACAAAAAATGATGGACTCGGTTGCAGAAGAACTAACAAATACATATCTATCAGAAGAAACAGTAAACAAAGAAGCCTTTATGCAAGATATAAAATCAACCTTTGGAATAGAAAAATTACATTCATTAAAAGAAGAAAAAGTAAATAGCGTAGATGTATTAAACGAAATAAAAGAAAGAATACACGAAATATACGAACAAAAAGAAGCCGAATTTGGTTCAGAAAACTTAAGAGAACTAGAAAGAGTTATAATGCTAAAAATAGTAGACCAAAAATGGATGGACCACATAGACGCAATGGATGAACTAAAAAACGGAATAGGACTTCGTGCATATGGACAAAAAGACCCAGTAGTTCAATACAGAATAGAAGGTTTCGACATGTTTGACGAAATGATAGCAAACATAAAAATAGACGTAGTAAAATTCTTACTAAATGCAAGAAAAAGAGAAGACGGTTCACATGCCTCAAGACAAGAATCAGCCAGAATAACAAACGCAAGCTTAGAAGATACAGCAATAAGGTCACTAGACGGAACCACACCTAAAAAAGAAACCACACCAATAGTAAATAACGGACCAAAAGTGGGAAGAAACGACCCATGTATTTGTGGCTCTGGGAAGAAGTATAAGAATTGTTGTGGAAAATAGATAAAAAAGAATTATAAAAATTAATGGTAGAGATACATAATCTTTACCATTAATATATAGGAGAAAAATAATATGAATTTAGACAAATATTATGAAAGTCATTCACCAGGTTACGTTATTGAAATTTACAATAATGGAAAAACTGAAGAGTATGTATATGGAAATAAAGCGGTTATTCCAAAAGTAGAAAAAGCTACAAAAGATACACTATATGATATAGCATCATTAACAAAAGTATTTACTGCAACTTTAATATACATGGCATATGAAGAAAATTTAATTAATTTAAACGATAATATATATAATATAAATACAAACTTCAAAAATTTGAAAAATGTTACTATTATAGACTTACTATCACATAATCAGAATATATGGACAAATGGATATTTAGGAGCTGCAAATAGTAAAGAGGATTTTTATAATATTTTATATTCAGCTTATGTAAAAGATACTATTCCTACATATGTTGATACACATTATATGATTCTCTCTACAATTCTTGAAACAATTTATAAAGAAAGTTTTGAAAAAATATGTCAAAAGAAAATATTTGATAGACTAAATTTAATAAACACTACTTTTAACCCAAAAACTGATATGTGTGCTTCAAATAACTATCAATATACTAGCAATGAAGTAATAGATTATATTTATCCTGGTTTAATACATGACACTAAAGCTAGAATAGCTAAAAAATATGGAATATACTTAGGTCATGCTTCTATATTTACTACAGGAAACGATTTATTAAAATTTTTAAAAACATTCTTAAATAATGAGCTTTTACAAAAAGAAACAATAAAAATAATGTTACAACATAGAAATACCAATGAACTAAATTTAAAAAAATTGAAAGAATTGGTAAATGGAAATGATATAAATGAAATGTACGAAAAAGTTAAAGAAAACAATACCCACATATCACTTCCACTAACATATAACAACATGGGAACACGTTATAGAAATAAAATTGCAAAAATAAATGATATACCAAACAAAGCTAGCGACAACTCAACAACCTTCAGCGGATACACAGGTCCAAAGTTTACAATAGATTTTGATAAAAGCATTATTGTAGTAATAATGTGCAATTCAATTCATAATAGCAAAATAAGTAGGGAAGAGAGAAATGCAAAAACAGTAGATATTATGAATATGATATTTGATGATTTAATAAATTAAATAAATAGAGTTTTGATTTTTAAAATCAAAACTCTATTTATTTTTTAACTCTTAATTAAGAAAATTAACCCAATTCTTATCTTTCTCAGATAAAATAATATTCTGACTGCCTCCAATTTCCTCGAAGGGCCATTCTACAGCTGTGTAGCTTAAACCGCCTTCGTCTCCAGGGTGGTAGAAGTCGTCACACTTGTATGCGAATTCTGCTTCGTCAGATAAAACAAGAAAACCATGTGCAAAACCTCTTGGAAGAAAGAACTGCTTTTTATTTTCAGCAGATAATGTAACACCATAATGCTTTCCATATGTAGGAGAGTTAGGTCTTAAATCAACTGCTACATCATAAACAGCACCTCTAATAACTCTTACAAGTTTAGCTTGAGGGAATTCCTTTTGAAAATGCAAACCTCTTAGTACACCTTTTTTAGATGCAGACTGGTTATCCTGCACAAATTCACAAGTAATGCCAATTTCTTCAAAATCCTTCTTGTTATATGTCTCCATGAAGTAACCTCTTTCATCAGGAAATACCTTAGGAGTAATAACAACTAAACCGTCAATACCTGTTTCTTCCTTTTGAAATTTTCCCATACTTAATTCCTCCGTTTTCAAAATAGATATATAAATTTATTATATATCACGTTAATAGTTGATGCATTCAGTATAACATAAAAATTAAGATAGTTCAAGTAGTAAAAGCTTTAGATATAAGTCAATGAAAGAAAGTTGTTACTACTTACAGCCAAGAGTAATTTGTTCTCAACGTAGAGGCTTAATCGGTTAGGAATACCAGAGAGAATTTACCGAATTATGCCCTAAACCAATTTCTTAAATTTACACAAAATCTTAAATTTTCTGCTAAGGGCGTAATTCGGTATTCCTAACCAATTAAGCCCCTACAATATAAAATATTATTTTAGATACTGTGAATTTAAATAATAAATTGCGACAAAATGGATAAAAATTTCGTAAATTGTAGATTTTTTATATATAAATAGTATATAATAGTAATACTAAAAGGAGCGTGATAAAATGTTAGATTTTGAAGAAAACTCTAAAAAGTTAAGAAATATGCAAATAAAATTACAAGAAATAGGTGAGTCACTTTGACATTTTAAACTTAACAAATGAATTATTAGAACTAGAAGATAAAACAACAATACCAGAATTTTGGAATGATAGCAAAAACTCATCAATCATTTTAAAACAAATAAGTAATATAAAATCTAAAACAGAAGAATATAAAAAAGTAAGTGCTAACCTAAATGACAGCATAGAATTAATAGAAATGATAAAATTAGAACCAGATGAGAGCTTAGAAAGTGAATTCATTATATCTATAAAAAAATTAGAAAAAGATATAGAAAAATTAGAAATAAATACTTTATTATCTGGAAAATATGATATAAATAATGCCATAATAACATTACATCCACGGAGCAGGCGGAACTGAAAGCTGTGACTGGACACAAATGTTATATAGAATGTACACAAGGTGGGCAACTGCTAATGGCTATGAAGTAAAAGAACTAGACTATTTAGATGGTGAAGAGGCAGGAATAAAAAGTGTTACTGCACTAATTTCCGGACCATATGCATATGGCTACTTAAAAGGAGAAATGGGCGTGCATAGACTAGTTAGAATTTCCCCATTTGATAGTGGTGGAAGAAGACACACATCATTTGCCTCACTAGAAGTTTTACCAGAAATAACAGAAGATATAGAAATAGATATAAATCCAGATGACCTACGAATAGACACATATAGAGCTTCACGGAGCAGGTGGTCAACACGTAAATAAAACATCTTCAGCAGTAAGAATAACTCATATTCCAACAAACACAGTAGTATCTTGCCAATCAGAACGTTCACAAATACAAAACAGAGAAACTGCAATGAAAATGTTAAAATCTAAACTATTAGATATGAAAGAAAAAGCACACAAAGACAAAATAGAGGACTTAAAAGGTAATCAAATGGACATAGCATGGGGAAGTCAAATACGCTCATATGTATTTTGCCCATATACCATGGTAAAAGACCACCGAACTAATTATGAAGTTGGAAATGTACAAGGGGTAATGGATGGAGATTTAAATGAATTCATAAATAGTTATTTAAAATGGAATAAGCAAAATAATTAAAACAGTCAACTTTAAATATCTTTTGTTTTTTAAATTTTTTCCAGTTCGTCGCTTGAGCTAATTTTTGTAGAAATTCTAAATGAAATTTTATGGCACCCTTCCATTAAAATGAACTCTTTCCATAAAATTTATTAAGAATTTCTAACAAAAATTACTCTACGATTCCTCGCTTACAAAAATTTAAAAAACAAAAGATATTTAAAGTTGCCAAAAGAGGTAAATAAATTGAATGAATTATATAAAAAAAATAAATATAGAAAATTTAGTGAAATAGAAGAAGTAACAAAAAACATACAACTAAAAGCAAAAGTTAAAAACTTTATAAACAGACACAAAAAAATTTTATTAATAACATTGCTTGCTATTTCAATACTAATAATTGTAACTTTTCACGCTACACCCAAAACGTTATTACTAGTATTTTGCATGCATATATTAACAATTTTATGTATTATATACTTTAATACGTTCTCAATAACTTGTAAAAATAATGAAATGACTATTAGAGTGAATATGCAAGAAATAGAAATAAATTATCATGACTTAAAAAATATATACATAGAGAATAAACAAAGCAGAATATTCTTCAAGAAAAGAAACAACTATTTATTAATAATATTATATAAAACTCCAAATGGTAATATAAGTACTGTAGAATTACCACTAATGTTTATAAACAAAAAAGAACTAAATAAATTTTTAGAAAACTTTATAGTAAAAAATAAGAAAAGTAATAATGTAGTTCAAGCACAAAAATATCAATTAAAAAGATTACTAATTAAAATAGGAGTATTTATATTAATATGGGCATTAATAATAATATCTATCTTAATTAGATAATATAAAATATTTTTTGTTGTCAATAGAAAATAGGAGAGCAGTTAGCTCTCCTATTTTAGAATTTAATAATTAGTACTCATCATATAACCCTCTTATATAGTAGGTATTCTACTTATCAAAGTAGTAATAATATTAGTGTTTTTGTTCTAAAATAGACAAGACTTGAATATATATTTATTAATGCATTTATTTAATTAAGGAGGAGTACATATGCCTATTGATGATAGAAAACTTAGCAATACAGGAGTAATACAAAATTTAGTATTAGAAAATAGAGAGAAGCTTAGTATATCAGGAGTTTTAGATGTACTTAGTTTTGATGACCAAGTTGTAATAGTAGAAACAGAACTAGGACTTCTTACAGTAAAAGGAGAGAATTTAAGAATTAATAAATTAAGTATAGATACATCAGAAGTAGTAGTAGATGGAGAAATATATAATTTAGCTTATAGCGAAAATGATTTAGATAAAAAGAGCGCTACAGGAATACTTGGAAAAATATTTAAATAGAAGGTGGTAAATTTGGATAATATTATTTTATCGCAATTATATTCATTATTAATATTTACCATCACAGGAATTATTATAGGTGTACTTTTCGACATATTCAGAATACTCAGAAGAAGTTTCAAAACACCTGATATAATTACATATATAGAAGATATATTGTTCTGGATATTAACAGGAATATTTTTTATAATTATTCTATTTAAATTTAATAATGGAGAAATAAGAAGCTATGTTTTATTAGGATTAATATCCGGAATAGTAATGTATATGTTTATTATCAGGAATAGAAAAAGGATATAATAAAATATATAAGGATATTATTAATAAAATTATTAATGATAGAGATGTGTATACTCATGCTTCAAAGAAAAGTAAA
>CATLDI010000029.1 GCA_949902805.1 uncultured Clostridiaceae bacterium | reverse complement strand
GCTATAATTAGTTCGACACATATATATTAACCTCCTAATGTTTTGTTCGCACTTAACATTATATATTAGGTTTTTATATGTGTCTATTTTTTTACATATTTTGTTGCATTAATTTTTTGAATTGAATCTATTTTAGAAAAGGAATAAAAATGAATAAAGATAAAAGTACATAAAATATATTTTGGAAGTAAGAAATAACAAAAGAAGGAGAAAAAAGTTTATGGATAAACAAATAGCAAACAATAAAAAAGATATAGGGCAGACATTGTGTATGCTCATGGAATAACCTTAATAGCTCTAATAATAACCATAATAGTACTACTAATATTAGCAGGAGTAGCAATAAATTGAGTTTAGGAGATAATGGAATATTTACTAAAGCCAAAGAAGCAGAAATAGAAACAGATAGGGCAACACTAATAGAACAAATACAAACTATATAGCAAAATATGAAGCAGGAATACCAGGTACAACGCAAAGCGTAACAAGTAATCATAATACTTCAGTAGCAGGAGATATATTACCAGTATCACAACCAAATGTAGGAGTATGGAACTATATAAATAGAACAAATGCATTAGCGCTATCAAAGAAAATGATAAATTACGAAAAAACAGGAGTGCTTTCTACACTAATAAGTGGAGCAGCATGGGATACAACCTTGCAATGGATAACGAATACAACAGATGCAAGTCATGCTGAGGATTCAACTGGAAAAGGAAATTATTCTGGTAGTATAGCAGTAACAAGTTTAAATTTAAATACAGCTTATTCAAAGAATAATATATATGATATGGCAGGTAACATATGGGAATGGACAACAGAGAATTGTAAGCACGGTAGCAGTAGTCACCTTATCTATCGAGGTCGGTTGTTACCGCAATAGTGGTTCAGATTATTCAGCGGCCAGCCGTGGTGATGATGGTGGCCTTTCGTACGACTACGTCGGATTCCGTCCTGTGCTTTATAAGTAACATGGTTTCAGAATATAATATATATAGCATTTACATAAATATATTTTTTATTAAATGAGACAGAAAAATAGTAAAAAAATTCAAAATAGAGATATCAAATTTATTAAAATTGCTATTGAATAATTTTTAAAGATATAGTAAACTTAAATACGTAAATTATATTATTTAAGAAAAGGAATAAAAAAATGAAAAAAAATAATAAATCAAATAAAAAGCCATTACATACAACAACAGCAACAAATAGAGCAGTAGCAACTAATGGCCAAAAGGGACAGATTACCCATTTAGAAACGTCCCAAATGGGACAAGACCAAGTTGAAGGAAGAAATTCTGTTATAGAACTATTAGAATCTAGCAGAGATATTAACAAAATATTTGTACAAACTGGGGAAAAACATGGCTCAATTAACAAAATAATTGCAATGGCAAGAAATAAAAAAATATTAATATCTGAAGTTAGTAAAGAAAAAATAAATCAAATGGCACAAACTACAAATCATCAAGGCGTTATAGCAATAGTACCACCATTTGACTACTGTGAAGTAGAAGATATTTTATTAGAAGCAAGTACTAGACAAGAAAAACCATTTGTAGTAATATTAGATGGAATAGAAGATCCTCATAACTTAGGTTCAATTATAAGAACAGCAGAAACAGCAGGAGTTCATGGAATTATAATACCAAAAAGAAGAGCAGCTTCGGTAAACGCAACTGTAAACAAGGTATCAGCAGGAGCAGTAGAACATATGAAAATTGCTAGAGTAAATAACTTAGTAGAAACAATGAAATACCTAAAACAGCAAGGATTATGGATATGTGGAACAGATATGGATACAAAAACATATTACTATAATCAAGATTTAAAAGGACCAGTAGCGATTGTCATTGGAAGTGAAGGATTCGGAATGAGTAGACTAGTAAAAGAGAATTGCGACTTTCTAGTAAAAATACCTATGAAAGGTAAAATAACATCACTAAATGCTTCAGTATCAGCAGGAATAGTAATATACGAAGCAGTAAAACAAAGGGAGGAATAAAATATGTATTACGGAAGAAAAAAAGGAATAATAATTGCAATAATAGTTATAGCTATGATACTAATAATTGGAATAGGAGGAACATGTTTATACATGTTTACAGATTTATTTAAATCTGAAAAAACTTTATTTTGGAAATATATGAGTAATGGGGTATCTAATTTACAAATTGAAGAAAATACGCAATTAGAGGATATTCAAAAAATGAAAGAACAAAGTCCTTATAATATTAATGGAGAACTAAAAATATCTTCTACAAATGAAGAAATGAATACTATTTTAGAAAAAATTAGATTAAAAACCACAGGTAAAACAGATAAATTAAATAATTATTCATATAATAATACAATACTACAAAACAACAACACAGATATTTTTAAATTAGAATATGTTCAAGATGATAACATATATGCACTAAAGTCAGATGAAATAGTTACAGCATATTTAGGTGTAAAAAACGAAAATTTAAAAGTGCTATTTCAAAAATTAGGAGTAACAGATGTAGAAAATATTCCAAATGAAATAGAAAATATAAATTATATGGAATTACTTAAATTTTCTAAAGAAGAAATAGTAAACTTAAAAGCAACATATACTCCAGTTATAGAAAATAGCATTATAAGTGAAAGCTATAGTAAACAGACTGAAGCTGTAATACAAAAAGATGGAGTAAGTTATACTACAACAGCATATAGATTAGATTTAACAGGTACACAAATTTCAGAAATATTGGTAAATATATTAAATGCATTAAAAGAAGATAGTAGAACATTAGATTTGATAGCAACAAAACTTAATACTATAAGCAATGAAAATATTACAATAGAAGATGTTAATAATGGAATAGATTATATAATAGAAAAAATTCAAGAAACAGAAATTATGAATGACATAGCTATAGTTGTATATAATTATAAAGGTGAAACTATTGCAACAGAATTACTAATAAAAAATGTATCTAAAATAACAATGTATGCCAACAATAATACACTAAAAATAACTTTAGAAAACTTAATTGAAGATTCTAATTACAATGTAATTAATATAGAAATAATAAATGCTGTAGCACCAACAGAAACTAATATTAGTATAACAGTAAATATTGATGATGAAACAGAAACAATATTAAACATAACTAACTCTGGTTCAGCAGTAGAGAAAAAGTTAGATACTACTTATGATTTATCAATAACATATGACAATGAAACACTAGAAGCAGAATATACAAAACAACTAGAATTTGTAAATGAATTAGAAGACATACAACGATTAGATGAAACTAACTGCGCAATATTAAATGATTATTCACAACAAGACTTAGCATCATTAATGGAAGCATTAGTAAATCAAATTATGTTTGTATATAGTCAAAAAGTACAAATGATAAGTACGCAAAACACAATACAACAATAAATAAAGAAATAAGGTTCTTTTTATTAAACAATAAAAAGAACCTTATTTTATATTGATATTTAAAGAAATATATAGTAAAATTCCTTTAATAGAGGTGAGAAAGTGAAAGTAAAAGAATTAATAAAATATGGGAAAAAAATACTAAGTGAAAATAAAATAGAGGATGCAAACATCATTGCAAGAACACTTGCAGAATTCGTATTAAATATAGATAAAACACAATTAATAATAAATGAAGAAAAAGAAATATCAGAAGATGAAAAAACAAGATATTATTTAGCATTAATAGAAATAGTTCAAGGTATGCCAATTCAATATATAACAAATAATCAAGAATTTATGAAATTAAATTTTTACGTAGATAAAAATGTATTAATACCTCAGCCAGATACAGAAATATTAGTAGAAGAAGTAATAAATATAATAAATGATACAGCTGTAAAAGTATTAGATATATGTACAGGAAGCGGATGTATAGGGACATCAATTGCAAAATATACTAAAAATACTACCATAACAATGTCAGATATAAGTAGTAGAGCTTTAAACATAGCTAAAAGTAATTATATAAAAAATATGGAAGATACTTCAAAAGTACAATTTATACAATCAGATATGTTTAAAAATATAAAAGAAAAATATGATATAATAGTTTCAAATCCACCATATATAGAAAGTAAAGAAATAAATAAATTAGAAAAACAAGTACAAAATGAGCCACACATTGCGTTAGATGGTGGAGAAGATGGCTTACAATTTTATAGAAAACTTGCAAACGAAGCACCTAAATTCTTAAATGAAAATGGTTATCTTTGTATGGAAATAGGTTACAACCAAAAACAAGCAGTTATACAATTACTAAAAGAAAATAAGAATTATAAAGAAATATACAGCAAAAAAGATTTAAGCGAAAACGATAGAATAATTATAGCAAAAGTATAAGGAGGAATAAATATGTCTTTCTCATCAGAATTAAAAGAAAATTTAAGTAAGATAAGTAATCTTTCAAATAAAGAGGTAGTTAAATATGAATTAATAGGATATTTAATTAGTAATAATACAGTATATAAAAACGGAAAAACAACATACAAAACTGAAAATGAATATAATATAAATAGATTTAGTAAGCTACTTTCAAATATAAACATAACAAATTATAAAATAGATATAAAAGGTAACAACTATATAATAATAGCTCCAAAAATAGAAAATATAGAAGAAATAATATATTTAGAAGAAGACATAGAATATAAAGGAGAAACTAGTAAAGAGGAACTACTAAAAGCTATAATAAGAGGAGCATTTTTAGGAGCAGGAAGCATAAATAATCCAGAAAGCAAATATCATTTAGAAATAATACTAAGTACTATTTACAATGCAGAAAAAATAATAAGCATCTTAAAAACATTTACAATACAAGCAAAAAAACTAGAGAGAAAAAATGGATATAGTATATATATAAAAGATGGAGAAGAAATATCAAAACTATTAGCATTAATAGGTGCGAATAGTAGTGTATTAAAATTTGAACAAATACGAGTACTAAGAGATATGAAAAATAATATAAACAGAAAAGTAAACTGTGAAACAGCAAACATAAATAAAACAGTAAATGCAGCAGTAAAACAAATAGAAGCAATAAAGAAACTACAAAAAATAGGAGAATTCGACAAACTCTCAGAAAACCTAAAAGAAATAGCAAAAATAAGAATAAAAAACCCAGACGCAAGCTTGGTAGAACTAGGACAAATGCTAAAAGACCCAATAGGAAAATCAGGAGTAAACCACAGGCTAAATAAAATTTTAGAAATTGCCAATATGGAAGTTTGAGAATTGTAGGGGTCGCTGCCTTCGGCGACCCGCTCTTCGAAGAAACTACTAAAATAAAAAAAGGTGAAAAAATGAAAGAACTAGGAATATACATACACATCCCTTTTTGCAAAAGCAAATGTAGCTACTGTGATTTCACATCTTTTGCAAACAAGGAAAAAATAATAGAAAAATATATAGAATGTTTAAAAAAAGAAATAAAAAATAAAGAATCAAATAACTGCATTATTGACACAATTTACATAGGAGGTGGAACACCTTCTTTTATAGAAAGCAAATATATAAGAGAAATAGTAGAAACAATAAAAAGCAAATTTAAAATAAAACAAGAAGCGGAAATAACAATAGAAATAAACCCAGGAACAGTAAATGAAGAAAAGCTAAAAGACTATAAAAAAACTGGAATAAACAGAATAAGCATAGGACTTCAAAGTACAAATAATAAAATTCTAAAACAAATAGGAAGAATACATACATATGAAGAATTCTTAAACACATATAATCTAGCAAAAAAGGTAGGCTTTAAAAATATAAATGTAGATTTAATGCTAGCACTTCCAAGTCAAACATTAGAAGAATTAGAAGATAGTGTACAAAAAGTAATAAAATTAGAGCCAGAACATATTTCAGTATATTCTTTAATTATAGAAGAAGGCACAAAGATGCAACAACTTGTAGATAGCAAAAAAATACAACTACCTTCTGATGAACTAGAAAGAAAAATGTATTGGAATATAAAAAACAAATTAGAACAAAATGGATATATACATTATGAAATATCTAACTTCTCAAAAAAAGGTTTTGAATCAAAGCATAATACAAATTGTTGGAATCAAAAAGAATACCTAGGCTTTGGACTTTCTGCACATTCATATATAAATAATGAACGCTTTTGTAATACAAGCAATATAGAAGAATATATAAAAAACGTAGAAAACAACAATTTTAAAGGCAATATACAAATATGTGAAATACAAAATGAAGAAGAAAAGAAAAAAGAATATATGCTACTAGCCTTAAGAAAGCTAGAAGGAGTAAATATTGGGGAATTCAAAAATAAATTCGTAGATAATCCAATTTATTTATATAGAAAAGAACTAGAAAAATTAGTAAATGAAGATTTAATAGAAATAGACTTAAATAATATAAAACTTACTAATAAGGGGCTAGACCTAGCAAATTTAGTTTGGGAGGAATTTGTGTAAAAAGCTATGAATAGCCTTAATCTTAGTTTTGTACATGCTAAAAGAGTTCAACGATTAAGGAAAAACCCCGTTGTTGTAGCAACGGGGTTTTTTATTTCTGTATGAAAAGATTTATTGTATAAATCTTTAAGATAAATATATAATACTATATTTTCCAATATATGTCAATAAGAAAAATAAAAAATATAAAAAAATTAGCACTTGGTATTGACAAGTGCTAATTTTGGGTATAATATATATGAAGTTAGCAATTAAAAGGGTAAAGTGCTAATTAATAAACTACATAGAATAAGCAAATGAAAACTATTAGAATGTAGGTGATAAAATGTTAAATGACCGCAAAAAGAAAATACTCCAAGCGGTAATAGATGAATATATAAATTCAGCGGAACCTGTAAGCTCAGGAGCCCTAGTTGAAAAATATGGTTTGCATTATAGTAGTGCAACTGTAAGAAATGAGCTAGCTGAATTAGAAAAAAGTGGTTACTTAGATAAAACACATACATCATCAGGAAGAATACCATCAGAAAAAGGTTATAGGTTTTATGTTGATGAATTAATAAATGAAGAAGATATATCATTAGAAGAAATAAAATATATTCAATCAAAACTAGATGAAAAAGTAAATGAAATAGAAGACCTAACCAAAATTGCAACATCAACATTATCAGAAGTAACACATTACACAACAGTTGCAATAGGTCCAAAAACAGCTATGCAAATAATAGAAGAAATAAAATTTGTACTATTAGGTAGCCGAATGCTTATGGTAGTAATAGTTACGGATACAGGACTTGTAAAAGAAACAATAATAAAATATGACGAAGATATAACATTAAATCAAGTAGAAACTTTGAATAACCTATTCAATACAAAATTAAAAGGAAAGCCATTATCAAAAATAGATAAACCAATGGAAGAATATATTCTAGCTGAAATAAGTTATAGTATAGAAGTAATAAAGCCAATAATAGAACAAATAAACAAAATAGTAGAGCAAGAAGAAAAAATATACTTAGAAGGAACAAAAAAATCTTTTGACTTGCCAGAATTCAAAAGTATGGAAGTAGCGAAAAACTTCATAAACTTATTAGACACCAAAGAACTAATGCTAGACATGCTAAATTCAGGAGTAGCAAAAGACATAAACGTATATATTGGCGACGAAAATGATAACGAAAACCTAAAAGACTTCAGCATAGTAACCTTCAAACACACAGTAGGAGACAAAGACTTAGGTACAATAGGAATAATAGGACCAAAAAGAATGGACTACTCAAAAGTAATATCTGTAATGAAGTATATTAGTAATAAATTAAATAAAGATAAAGAATAATTATTAAAATAACAATAGAAGATGTAGGTGCAGGGCTTGTCTCTGCCTGGACTTTGAAGAAATCACTATAAAGGGTAACCACTACATTCAAAAATAAATAATAAATATAAATTTAATAAATTAGGAGGACAAAAAATGTCAGAAGAAAATAAAAATGAAGAAACAGTGCAAAAAGTAGATGTAGTAGAAGAAAAAGATGAAATAACAAAATTAAAAGACACAATACTACTTCAAAAAGAGCAACTAGAAGATCAAGAAGACAGACTAAAAAGACTAATGGCAGAATTTGATAACTTCAAAAAAAGAAGTTCAAAAGAAAGAGAAGGCTTATACAACAGTCTAATATCAGACATAGTAACATCACTTTTACCAGTAATAGACAACCTAGAAAAAGCAGTAAGCGTAAAAACAGAAGATGAAGCATACAAACAAGGAGTAGAACTAGTACTAAAACAATTCAAAGAAGTATTAACAGCAAATGGAGTACAAGAAATAGAAGCCGTAGGAATACCATTTGACCCAGAAGTACACGAAGCCGTAGGAATGGTAACAGACGAAACACTAGGCGAAAAAATAATAAAAGAAGAATACAGAAAGGGCTACAAAATAGGCTCAAAAGTAATCCGCCACTCAATGGTAGTAGTAGCAAATTAGCGACACGGTAGCATTGAGGACGGTTCGTAATCGGAAACAATGCTGAAACCCAAAGTAATACCAAAATCAATCAATCAAAAAAAGATATAAAAAATAAGTCACAATAAAAATGTGGAACCAGGAAAACGTTATTAATTTTAAAAAAATATAAAAAATAACGAACCAAGGACTGTCCCAACCGTTCCGAATTCGGAACGAAAAGGACCGTCCCTACCGTTCGGAAGTAAAGAAAGGAAGTAAATTAAAATGTCAAAAATTATAGGAATCGATTTAGGAACAACAAATAGTTGTGTAGCAGTTATGGAAGGTGGAGAACCAGTTGTAATTCCAAACGCAGAAGGAAATAGAACTACACCATCAGTAGTTGCATTTTCAAACAATGGAGAAAGATTAGTAGGTCAAATAGCAAAACGTCAAGCAGTAACAAATCCAGACCACACAATAATATCAATAAAAAGAAAAATGGGAACAAATGAAAAAGTAAATATAGATGGAGATTCATTCTCACCACAAGAAATATCAGCAATGACACTACAAAAATTAAAAACAGATGCAGAAAACTATTTAGGACAAAAAGTAACACAAGCTGTTATAACAGTACCAGCATACTTTAGTGATAGCCAAAGACAAGCAACAAAAGATGCAGGAAAAATAGCAGGACTAGAAGTACTAAGAATTATAAACGAACCAACAGCAGCAGCATTAGCATTTGGTATGGATAAAGAAGACCAAGACCAAAAAATAATGATATATGACTTAGGTGGAGGAACATTCGACGTATCAATACTAGATATTGGAGATGGTGTATTTGAAGTTTTAGCAACAAATGGAAATACACACCTAGGAGGAGATGACTTCGACCAAAGAATTATAGACTACCTAGTATCAGAATTCAAAAAATCAAATGGAATAGACTTAAGCACAGACAAAATGGCAATGCAACGTTTAAAAGAAGCAGCAGAAAAAGCAAAAATAGAATTATCAGGAATGCAACAAACACAAATAAACTTACCATTCATTACAGCAGATGCTACTGGACCAAAACACTTAGACATAACACTATCAAGAGCAAAATTTGAAGAATTAATTTCAGATTTAGTAGATGCAACAAGAATACCAGTAGAACAAGCTATGAAAGATGCTGGAGTTACAGCAAACGATATCCACAAAATATTACTAGTTGGTGGATCAACACGTGTACCATGTGTACAAGAAATGGTTAAAAAAATAACAGGAAAAGAACCAGATAGAGGAATAAACCCAGATGAATGTGTTGCAATAGGTGCAGCAATTCAAGGTGGTGTACTATCAGGAGATGTAAAAGACTTAGTATTATTAGACGTAACACCACTATCACTAGGAATTGAAACTTATGGTGGAGTATTCACAAAATTAATAGAAAGAAACACAACAATACCAACTAAAAAATCACAAATATTCTCAACAGCAGCAGATGGTCAAACATCAGTTGAAGTACACGTACTTCAAGGAGAACGTGAAATGGCTGCATACAACAAAACATTAGGAAGATTCCAATTAACAGGAATACCAGCAGCACCACGTGGAGTACCACAAATAGAAGTAACATTTGATATAGATGCAAATGGAATAGTACACGTATCTGCAAAAGATATGGCAACAGGAAATGAACAAAATGTATCAATAACAGCATCAACAAACTTAACAGATGAAGATATAGACAAAGCAGTAAAAGATGCAGAAGCACATGCAGAAGAAGACAAGAAAAAGAAAGACGAAATAGAAGCAAGAAATAATGCAGAAAGCTTAGTATATAACTCAGAAAAAACACTAGGAGAATTAGGAGACAAAATAAGTGGAGAAGAAAAAGCAAAAGCAGAAGAAGAAATAGCAAATGTTAAAAAAGCATTAGAAGGAACAGACACAGAGGCAATAAAACAAGCAACAGAAAAATTAACAACAGTATTTTACTCAATATCAGAAAAACTATACAGCCAAGCACAGCAAGCAGCAGGTCAAGCTGGAGCAAATGGTGAAGCAACAGAAGGACCAAAAACAGACGAAAACGGAAACGTATATGATGCAGACTACAAAGTAGAAAATGATGACAATAAATAATAAAACAATTGTAGGGGCAGGCCTTGCGTCTGCCTATTATAATGATAGGAGCAAAAAATGTCACAAAAAGATTTAACCATATCAGACATGCAAGAATTGCAACGAAAATTACAAAAAGCATTTGAAGATAAATGGGGAGTACAAAAACCAGAAGATGCCAACTTACATCTATTATTTATGATAGAAGAAATGGGAGAATGTATATCTATAATAAAGAAAAAAGGAATTAAATCAATTTTAGAAGATGAAAATATACGAGATCATTTTTTAGAAGAAATAACAGATGTACAAAACTATTATATAGAAGTATTAAATTGTCTAAAAATTACGCCAGAAGAATTCTCAAATGCATATATAGAAAAACATGAGCATAATATGAAAAGAAATTATGAAAAAGAATACAAAGAAAAATATAAATAATGGAGGCAAAAATGTCAACCAAAAGAGACTATTACGAAGTATTAGGAGTAAGTAAAACAGCCACAGACGAAGAATTAAAAAAAGCATATAGAAAACTTGCAAAAAAATATCATCCAGACGCAAACCCTGATAATCCAAAAGAAGCGGAAACAAAATTTAAAGAAGTAAACGAAGCATATGAAAACTTATCAGATCCTCAAAAAAGAAGAATGTATGACCAATTTGGACATGATGGACCACAAGGTTTCGGAGGAGGAGCAGGTGGACCATTTGGAGGTCAAGGTGGATATTACTCATATTCAACTTCAGGTTTTGATGGATTTTCAGACTTTGGAGATTTAGGAGATATATTCTCATCATTCTTTGGAGGAGGCTTTGGAGGAAGAAGCTCATCGAGGGCAAATCAAGGTCCAACAAAGGGTGCAGATTTAAGAGCAAGTATAGATGTAACCTTTGAAGAAGCGTATTTAGGTACAGAAAAAGAAATACTAATTTCAAGAAATGAAGAATGTAGCACTTGTCACGGAAATGGAGCAAAACCAGGAAGCAGTATAGAAACATGTAATGTATGCCATGGAAGTGGAACAGTAAAACAAGTACAAACAACAATACTTCGGACAAATGCAAACAACTAAAACATGTTCAAACTGTCATGGAACAGGAAAAGTAATAAAAGAACCTTGTGAAAAATGTAGACGGTAAAGGAACAGTTCGCAGGCAAGCAAAAATAAAAATAAAAATTCCAGCTGGTATAGATAATGACCAAACCATAGTATTAAGAAATGAAGGAGAGCCAGGAGAAAGAGGCGGAGCAAAAGGAGATTTATACATCACAATAAGAATACGTAAACACAGTATATACACAAGAAAAGGCGATAGAGTGTACTGTGATATTCCAATAACATATACACAAGCAACCCTAGGAGCAGAACTTGAAATACCAATGGTAGATGGAAGTAAAGAAAAATATAGAATTCCAGAGGGAACACAAACAGGAACAAGCTTTACGATAAGAAATAAAGGTTTCAAAGCAGTTAATGGAAGCTACCAAGGAGACTTTGTATTTACAGTACAAGTACAAATTCCAAAACGATTAACCAAAGAACAAAGGGATTTATTAGAACAATTAGCAAAGACTATGAACGAACAACCACCAGTTAAGAAAAAAGGAATATTTGGATAAAAAATAAAGATGACGCTCATTAGAACGCCATCTTTATTCATGTTATTCATAGAAAGAAATAAACTCCTCATAAAGAGTTTTTTTTCTATCAAGTAGAGATTGCTTTACATTACTATTTTCTTTGGGTACAGAACTTAAAAAAGATTCAATGTAGGTATAGTTTTGATCAATAAACCAATCTACTACATCATCATAATACTTAACATTTTTTGCTTTTTCATAGTCTTTAACAAATTCTAAAAGCCGAGTAGTAAAGCCAGATTTAGAAAGTTTTTCAACATTTAAATTTTTCATACAGTATCCTCCTTTAATAAAAAAAGAATATAAATAAATAGTTTCACCTACAATATACAATAAAATTTGAAGAAAATCAACAAATTTCTAAAAATATAGAAAAATAAAGTTGAAATTAAGTAATATTGAAAAAATATACATTTTATGATAAACTGTAATAAGAGATAATTAACATTATTAGTTGTGAAAGTATAGAAGGAGAATATATGTTAAAAGATTTATGTTTTGAAGTAATACAAACATGTCCTAATAAATGCAAATTCTGTTCTTCAAATGCATCAATAGAAAAGAAAAAGATAATTACATTAGAACAATTCAAAAGAACAATAAATCATTTTATAAAACAAGGAGGAATAGAAGAACTATCAATTTCAGGCGGAGAACCATTTTTACATCCAGACTTGTTTGAAATGGTGAAATTTAGTAAAGAAAATGGAATTAGAACAGTTGTATTTACAAGTGGAATAAAAGAAGAAGAACCAATGCCAATAGAAGTGATAGAATACTATAAAAACAAATGCAAAGATGATTTAAAAGAAATTGAAGAAAATGAACCATGGAATGAAAGATTAAAAAGTAATATACGAGCATATTATAGTAGATGCATAGAGCCAAAACAATTTCAAGGAATAACAAGTCGAGAATTTGAAAAACTAAAACAATTAGGATTAGACAAAATAGTATTTGATTGGCAAGCATTAGATACAGAAATTGATAATGAATTAATGGGAAGAAAAAACTTAAATACATATTTAATGGATTCATTAATAAGGGCTAGCAAAATAGGTTTAAATGTTGATGTGCATTTCATACCAATGAAACCAAACTATAAAGAGTTACCAGATATATTAGAAATGTTAGAAGTAGCAAAAATAAAAAATATAAGTTTGTTAAATTTTGTACCACAGGCAAGGGGTAGAGAGAATGAAGAAGAATTAATGCTAAATAGTCAAGAGTTACAAGAATTTGCACAAATATTAAATAAAGCAAAAAAATATTACAGTGGAAATATTAGGATAGGAATACCACTAAATGGAAAAATATCACACTTGTGTACAGCAGGAACGGAAAAGCTAGATATAAAATATGATGGAACAGTACTACCATGCCCAGCATTTAAAGAACTAAGTGTGGAAACAATGAAAAAATATGGAATAAGATTGCATAACATATATGAAGATTTAGAAAATGTAGTTGTATATAATGGAAAAAGAAAAACACCTTTATGTAAGCAAATATATGGGTTTAATTCAGATTTAACAGGTGATAATGAAAAAACTAGATAAAAAAGATGGAAAGATTTGGGACGCGTCAAAAACTTTCCTTTTATTTTTGAATTATTTTTTTAAACTTTAAATTAAAAGGAAAGTTTTTGACGCGTCCCAAATCTTTCTTTCCGGATGTTTTAGATAATTAAATGATGTGTTAAACTAATTGGTCAAAATACTTGATTTATAGTGGTAACTTTTATAAAATAAATAAGAAAAACAAAAAGGAGGAATTATAATATGAATTTTGAAAACAAAGTAGTAATAGTAACAGGTGGAACTAGAGGAATAGGTTTAGAAACAGTAAAAGCTTTTTACGAAAATAAAGCTACTGTAATTTTATTTGGTTCAAGAGAAGAAACTGTTAATAAAGCAGTAGAAGAATTGAAAAACGAAAATATTAATGTAGAAGGATATTATCCAAATTTAAATAATTATGAAGAAGTAGAAAATGTATTTGAAGAAATACACAAAAAATATGGACATATAGATATATTAATAAATAATGCAGGCATTTCACAAAAGGGCCCAATTGAAAATATTACAGCTGAGGAATTTGAAAATGTTATGAACTTAAATGTAAATGCTCTATTTAATACTTCTAAAGCAGCTACTAAATATATGAAAGAACAAGGTAAAGGTGTAATATTAAACACATCATCAATGGTAAGTAAATATGGCCAACCATCAGGAATTGCTTACCCTACAAGTAAATTTGCAGTAAACGGATTTACTTTATCTTTAGCAAGAGAACTTGCACCATTTAATATAAGAGTAAATGCAGTAGCACCAGGAATAACAAACACTGATATGGTAAAAAAATTACCAAAAGAAATGATAGCCCCATTAATTGAGACTATTCCATTAAGAAGAATTGGCGAACCACGTGATATTGCAAATGCATTCTTATTCTTAGCAAGTGACATGGCAAGCTATATTACAGGTGTAGTATTATCAGTAGATGGATTATCAAGACCTTAATGAAACGGAAAAATTTGTAAAAAACTTTCCGATAAACTAATAAAAAATAAAGGGGAACATTTTGTCCCCCTTTTTATTCAATCTTAAGTATTTTTTTCTATAGAAGCTTTTCTCATTAATTCCTCAACATATGGGTTCTTAGGTCCTTCCCGATATCCTGCACATTCAATAGGATCTCCTGGTTTCCAGGGTCCTTTAATATTAGGTGCTTCTTTATGAATATTTATAAAAGCCTTCTCATTTTCCTTAACAAGTATCATAATGATTTACCTCCTTCAGATTTGTGACTTTCTAATTAATTATAATAGTAATTAGTTTTAGTCAAGCTGTTATTCATAAAATGTTATAAATTCCTCATACAAAGCTTTCTTCTCATCAAGCAATTTGCAAATTTTTTCGCACCTTGTCTGAAAAGACTTATGCTCATCAGGAGTCATAGCAACGAATTCATATATTGTAATTGGTATCCGATATTCAATGGTTGTAACATTTAAGAAGAATTTAATATATTCGTATTCTTCCTTACCATATTTTAACCATTTTTCTGTAGCAGTATCAAAAACATCAGTATTAAACTCTTTGTCATAATCCTTCGAGAAACTAAGAAACCGATCGATAAAGTTAGAAGCTAAAAGCTTTTTTACATTTAACTGCTTGCAAGAAACAGCATCTTCCTTCAAATCCGATTTTATAATTTCCTGTAACCTTTCATTATCTGCCATAAAGTATCCTCCTTTAATTAAAAAAGAATTTTAATAATAAGTAACATAATCATAATACAATAAAATTATACAAAAATCAAGTATTTTAATTTTTTATTTGCATAAAAGCAAAAATATGATATAATTACAAAAAAAGAAAAGGAAGATAATATGCAAAAATTTTTTGTGAAAGATGAACAAATAAATGGTAATAGAATAGAAATTACAGGAACAGATGTAAACCATATAGTAAATGTACTAAGAATGAGAAGAGAAGATACAGTACAAGTAAATAACTTATCTACATCTGAAAACTATATAGCTGAAATAATAGAATATAGCAATGAAAGTATAACATGTAATATTATACAAAAAATAGCTTCTAAATCAGAAACAAGTGTAGATATACATATATACCAAGGAATTCCAAAAGCAGATAAAATGGAATTGATTATACAAAAAACAGTAGAAATAGGAGCAAAAAAAATAATACCAGTTAGTATGGAAAGATGTATAGTTAAGCTAGATGAAAAAGATAGCATAAAAAAAGTAGAAAGATGGCAAAGGATTTCCGAAGTGGCAGCTAAACAAAGCAAAAGGGATATAATACCACAAATAGAAAATGTTATAAAAATATCAGATTTATATGAAAAAATACAAGAATATGATTTATTCATAGTCTGCTATGAAGAAGAAAGTACAAAAACTTTAAAAGAAGTATTAAAAAACAGTAATAAAGCTATAAAAATAGGAGTATTGATAGGTCCAGAAGGTGGAATAGATATATCAGAAATACAGAATTTAAAACAAAATGGAGCAACTATTGTAACTTTAGGAAATAGAATACTAAGAACAGAAACAGCGCCAATAGTATTAGTAAGTAATATAATTTATGAACTTGAAAATTAAAAGAAAGGATATTAATTATGGCTGATAATGAAACAAATGAAAATAAAGAAGTAAAAAAGAAAACAGGGAAAAGTAAAGTTGTAGAAAAGAAAAATAGTAATTTAGAAGAAAACAATCCAAAAGTAGAAAAAACAAAAACTAATAAAAAAGGTAAAAACACATCCAATAATAGGTTAGCAGATGTAATAGAAAAGATGGAAGAAGAAACTCAAAAAGTACAAGCAAAGGAAAAAGTGAAATCGAAAGAAAAAATAGAAGAAAATGAAAATGTAAAAGAACAATCAAAGAAAAAGGTAGAAGAAAATAAGAAAGTAAAATCACAAGCAAAGAAAAAGGTGGAAGAAAATAAAAAGGAAAAAACACAGACAATACAGAAAAGCAAATCTTCTAAAAATATAGAAGAAAATAAAGCTTTAAAAGTTTCTAAAAACCAAAAAAATAGAATATCAACTCAAGTAAAAGAGCTAGAAACTATAGAAGAGGAAATAAAGAAACAAACAGTAATACCAAAAGAAAAAATGAAGAGAATATATAAAAAAGTATTTGAAAATATATTATATGCAATAATAATACTAATATATTTTATTCTTATAAATATTGGATGTAAATTACTAGAACAAAATATATTTATAATAGGTCTAAAAATATGTAGTATTGCATCTATAATAATTACAATTGGCGTATTTGAATATGCATATAAAAAAGAAAGTGGAAAACACACTATTCATGGAATAGAACTATTAATTTTATCAATATGTACATTAATGTCCAGAAGAATTTATAAAATACATAATAGAAAGTTTATAAGTGCAATGGTATCAATAGCATTATTGTTCGCAATATATTACGTAAGTAGGGCAATAATAATATATGTAAAAGAAAAAGCAAAAGCAAAGAAAACAACAAATGATATATTTAAAATATCAAAGAAAGAAGAGAAATAATATATGAAGAGTATGACAGGCTTTGGAAGAGCTAAATTAGAAAAAAACGATAGAATATACACTGTGGAAATTAAAAGTGTAAATCATAAATATAGTGATATATCTATAAAATTACCAAGAACCTTAAGTTATTTAGAGGATAAAATAAAAAAAGAAGTAAATTGCAATATATCCAGAGGAAAAATAGATGTATATATAACATTTGAAAATTATAGTGATGAAGGAAAAGACATAAAAATAAATAGGGAGTTGGTAAAAAAATATATTAACGAATTTAATGAAATTGCCAAAGAAAACAACCTAAATATAGAAATGCCTATAACAGAAATAATAAAGTTACCAGATGTATTAACTTTGAAAAATATTGATGAAAAAGAAGATGCAATAGAAAGTGAACTTTTAGAGTGTTTAAACAATGCAATTTCTAACTTTATACATATGAAAGAATCAGAAGGAGAAAAAATAAAGGAAGATTTAAAAGCAAGAATTGAAAAGATAGAGGAAAAAGTTAATAAAATTACTACATATTCTACTGGACTTATTGAAGAATATGTAGTAAAATTAGAAGAGAGAGTAAAAGAAATACTAAAAACAGATATAATTGATGAAACAAGACTAGCAACAGAAGTAGTTATATATGCCGACAAAAGTTCTATACAAGAAGAAATTACAAGGTTGAATAGTCATATAAATCAATTCAAAACTATAATAGAAGAACAAAAGCCAATAGGAAAAAAATTAGACTTTTTAATACAAGAAATGAACAGAGAAATAAACACAACAGGTTCAAAGTCTGGAAGCTTAGAAATAACAAATTTAGTTATAGAAGTAAAAACTGGGCTAGAAGATATACGAGAACAAGTACAAAATGTAGAATAAATTAAATTACAAGAATAGGAGAGTGATAAAAATGATGGTAAAACCAACAACAGCAGAATTGTTAACTAAGGCAGATAGCAAATTTAGACTAGTAATAGCAACAGCAAAAAGAGCAAGACAAATAGCACAAGGTGACGAAAAACTAACAACTGTTGATGAAAGTGCATCAGTAACAATTGCAGCAAATGAAATAGCAGAAGATAAAGTTAAAATAGAAATAGAAGAATAAAATAAAAGTATTTTGAAAATAATATGTAATATGTAGGGGCGACCACAATCGACCATTGTTTTAAGAAATTATATAAATAAAATTATGTAGGGGTCGCCACTATTGGCGACTCACTCTTCATAAAAATTGCTTAAATGAATAGTGAAGAGTATAAACCTACAGTTTAATGTAGGGGCTTAATCGGTAAGGAATACCTATAAAAATTTACCGAATTACGCCCTTTAATAATATATAATAAAGGGGAATACTATGGAAAAGAAAAAAATTATATCAATAACAGGAGAACTAGCAAGTGGAAAAACTGTAATAGCAAAACTAATAACAGAAAAATTAAATTATGGGATATATAAAAATGGAGAATATTTTAGAAAATTAGCCAAAGAACATAATATGGATGTAACAACCTTTAATAAATATGTAGAAAAACACCCAGAAATAGACCAAGCGATAGAAAAAAGTGCCACCGAATACGCAAAAACACACGAAGAATTTGTAATAGATGCAAGACTTCGGTTGGTATGCTGTGCCAGAGTCATTCAAAGTATACTTAACAGTAGATATAGACGAAGCGGCCAAAAGAGCATTTTATGACGAAAAAAGAAAAGCAACAGAAAGTTTTGAAACCATAGAAGAACAAAAACAAGATTTAATAACAAGATATAATTTAGAAAACGAAAGATACTTCAAGCTATACAATGTAAAAAAACAAGATTTATCAAACTATGACCTAGTAATAGACACAACCGAAGGAAACCCAGAAAAGCAAGCTGAAAAGATAATAGAGGCTTATAAAAAATGGTTGGAAGAATAAAAAGAATAGATATAATTTCGGATGAATTTGGAAAATTTTGGAACAATAAGCCTGAGAAGTGCCCTTGGGATCAATTAAATGGAATAAAATAAATTAGAGCATAACTAAAAGTTATGCTCTAATTTATTTTATCAGCCTCTTCTTGAGTCAAATATCCATATTCAACCATAGAACGAATAACCTTACCTTGTCTACTTTTAGCTAAATCAGGGTTAATTGTAGGAGCATATACAGAAGGAGCATTTGGAACGCCTGCTAAAAGAGTAGCTTCATATAAATTTAAGTCCTTAGGTTCTTTTTCATAATATCCTTTTGAGGCTTCTTTAATGCCATAATAGCCTTCGCCAAAATAAATAGTATTAAAATATAACTCTAATATTTCATCTTTAGAATAACTATTTTCTAAGTCAAAAGATAAAAATATTTCAGCAATTTTTCTATAGACAAAGTTATTTTCACTAATAAAATATAAGTTTTTAGCAACTTGCTGGGTTATTGTACTTCCACCTTCGTTTAGTTCTTTAGCTTGTACATTTGAAACAATAGCTCTTCCAATAGAAATTATATCTATAGCTCCATGTTCTTTAAACCTATGGTCTTCAACAGCAATTATTGCATCGGAGTAATATTTAGGAACATCATTTATTGAAACAAAATTAACATCAGCTCTAATATTAGAAACTTTTTTCTCTAAGCTAACTTCATCAACTGCACTTTTATACATATTATATCCATTATAAATAATAAAAGAAGAAACAAGAATTATAATTATCAAAATGAACAACAATAATCTTTTTACAAATT
>CATLDI010000028.1 GCA_949902805.1 uncultured Clostridiaceae bacterium | reverse complement strand
AGCAAAGGTACTAGAAATAATACCAAAAGGCTACACACTATCAACTAGCAATCCAGAATACTGGACAACAAACGCAGAAGGAAACCTAGAAACAACAGTAGAACTAAAATCAGGAGAAGAAAAGGTATTAGAAGTAGTACTAAAATGGAACAACAACGGAAACAACTTTGGAGAAGCAATCAACATAGCAACCTTAGCAAGCCTAGAAAACGAAGCAAACTACGAAGAAACAACAACCGAAGATAACACTTCAAGCGCGAGCCTAGTAACAAGCATAAAAACAGGGCAAGAAACAAAGGTATTAGAAATGGTATTAAAAACAATAGCTATAAATGGAGCATTAATATTAATAATGTCAATAACATTAATAGCAAAGAAAAGAAAACAAAAAATCTAGGAATGCAGAGCTATAAATCAAAATATGGTAATTAGTAAAACAAAATAAAAGTGACGTTATTGGAAACTATTCCCAATAACGTCACTTGATTTTAGAAGGAAAGATTTGGGACGCGTCAAAAACTTTCCTTTTTTATTTAAAGCCTAAAAAATAATGTAAAAATAAAAGGAAAGTTTTTGACGCGTCCCAAATCTTTCTTTTTTTACATTAATGCATAAATTTTCCACAACTAGCAAACAATATGTGTATGAAACGTTTGAAAACATCCAAATGAATCATACATAAATTTTGCTAAGGAGTGGAAAAATTTAAAATGAAAAACTATAGAAATTTAAATATAAAAGGTACAGTCCTAGATAAAGTACAACTAGAAAACTACCTAGAAAAAATGGCCTCAGACCATATACTTAAAAATAATAGTGACAAAGACACATACCCAATACCAAAAATGAAAGAAAACTTTGAAATAATTGAAGAAGTATATCACTTATTAAATGAACACATAAAACTAGGAATACCAATACACCCAGCAGGAGAATGGCTTTTAGACAATTTTTATATACTTGAAGAAACTGTTCAAATGGTTCAAAAGGAAATGACATTAAAAAAATATACTAGTTTTTTAGGAATTTCAAATGGAACATATAAAGGTTTTGCCAGAATATATGTGTTAGCTTCTGAAATTGTAGCTTATACCGATAATAGAATAGAGCCTAAAGTTATAGGAGAATTATTACAAGCATATCAAAGAAAAAAAACACTTAATATGGACGAAATATGGAGCATAGGTATTTTCCTTCAAATTGCATTAATACAAAACATAAAAGATATATGTGAAAAAATATATTTTAGCCAAATGCAAAAATATAGGGTAGAAAATATTTTAGAAAGATTAGTAGAAAACAAACAAGATTTAAAATATAAAAACTTAGGAGAATATAATAAAAGAGTAAAAGGATATGGAGAAATGAAATATCCTTTTATAGAATATATGTCATATAGGTTAAAAAAATATGGAAAATCTGCTTATAACTTTATTAATATATTAGAAGAACAAGTAAACAAAATGGGAACAAGTATTCAAGAAGTAATAAGAAAAGAGCACTTTGATATGGCACTAAAAAAAGTAAGTATGGCTAATTCAATAACAAGTATTAAAGAATTATTACAAACAGATTTTATGCAAATATTTCAGAACATTAATGGAGTAGAAGAAACATTAAAAAAAGACCCAGCTAATATATACAGTAAAATGGACCATAAAACAAAAGAATATTATAGAAATAAAATAAAGGAAATATCAGCAAAAACAAAAATATCAGAAATTTATATAGCAAAAAAAGTAATAGAACTGTGCCAAATAGAAAGCTCAAATGAGAAATTTAAACATGTAGGCTACTATTTAATAGATGACGGAGAAGAAGAGCTATTAAATAAATTATTAGGTAATAATAAAAAGAAAAAAACAAAAGCTCAAAAAGCTAAATACTATGTTTTATCAATATGGGTTCCTACAATAATAATAAACTTCCTTCTACAAATGTTAATATATAGCAAAACTAAAAATATAGTTATAAGTGTTTTACTTCTTATTTTATACTTAATACCAATACAAGAAATTGTAGTTAAAATTATTCAATATATATTAAGCAAAATAGTAAAACCAAAAATGATACCAAAACTAGATATGCAAACAAATGGAGTACCTGAAGAATATGCAACATTTATAGTTATACCAACCATTTTAAAAACCAAAGAAAAAGTAAAAGAGCTAATGAAAAAGCTAGAAGTATACTATATGGCAAACAAAAGTGAAAATATTTATTTGGCACTATTAGGAGATTGCTCTTCTGGAAAAAATAAAGAAGAAGCTTTTGACGAAGAGGTAATACAAGAAGGAATTAAATGTGTAGAAGAATTAAACAAAAAATATCCTTCTGAAGAAGGAAAAATGCCAAAGTTTAGCTTTATTTATCGTAAAAGATTTTGGAATGGTAAAGAAGAATGCTATTTAGGTTGGGAAAGAAAAAGAGGTTTATTAAACCAATTTAATGAGTATTTACTAGGAAAAGAAGAAAATAGTTTCAGAGAAAATACATTAGAAAAATGGAGAAAAGAACAAAAAGATAAAAGAAATCAAACAAAAATCAAATATATTATAACATTAGATAGTGACACAGAACTTGTGCTAGATACAGGGCTAGAATTAATAGGAGCTATGGCACATATATTAAATAAACCAGAACTTAGCGAAAATGAAGATGTTGTTATAAATGGACATGCCATTATGCAACCAAGAATAGGAATAAACCTTATAAATAGTAAAAAAACATTATTTACAAAAATATTTGCGGGAAGTGGTGGAGTAGACCAATACACAAATGCAATTTCAGATGTTTACCAAGATAATATAGGAGAAGGCATTTTTACTGGAAAAGGTATATACGACTTAGAAGTATTCTCAAAAGTTCTTAGAAATGAAATACCAGAAAACACCGTATTAAGCCACGATTTATTAGAAGGATGCTACTTAAGGTGTGGGTTAGTAAACGACATTATGCTCATGGACGGATACCCAACCTCATATAACAGTTTCAAAACAAGACTTCATAGGTGGATTAGGGGAGATTTCCAAATTTATAATTGGATAAAAAATTATATAACAGATAAAAAAGAAATAAAAAAGAAAAACCCACTAAATTTCCTATCAAAATACAAAATATTTGACAACCTAATAAGAGCAACACTACCAATATTTAACACACTAATAATAGTAATAACATTACTTATAGGAATCACAACCCTACCTACAAAAACCACCACCTTAAACAACACCTCTGTAGGGGTCGCTACCTTCGGAGACCCGAGTGGCGCCAAGCTACTCATAATTACCGCATCCCTGCTAATAGCTCTAATATCCATAACAATACCAACAATAATTGATATAATAAATAAAATAATATTCAGAAAAAAAGGCAATAAAAGCCAAAAAAGGTATGACTCCTCAATAAATTCCTTCACCTCTAGCATATTAAGAGGAATAATAGAAATTAGTGTATTACCAGATAAAGCATATAATTCTCTAAATGCCATGTTCAAAAGTATATATAGAATGAAGGTTAGTAAGAAATACTTACTAGAATGGGTCACATCAGAAGAAGCGGAAAAACTAAACAAAACAGATTTAAAAAGTTATTATATAAACATGTTACCAAATGTAATATTAGGTATATTAGCATTAATATATAGCTCCATATATACTAACATATTGACACTAATAATTGCCATATTATGGCTAACAGCACCACTAGCAATGTGGTTTATAAGCAAAAACGAAAAAGAAGAAAATAAATTAGAAGAACTTTCAAAAGAAGAAAAAGAATATTTATTAGAAATAGGTAAAAGAACATGGAACTTTTTCAAAGATACTATAAATGAAAAAACAAACTATCTACCGCCAGATAATTACCAAGAAGATAGAAAACCTATAATTGTACCAAGAACTTCTTCAACCAACATAGGGCTAGGACTTTTAGCCGTAGTTTCAAGTTATGACCTAGGATATGAAAACTTAAGTGACACCTTAGAATTATTAAATAAAATGCTAACAACAATAGAAGAACTTCAAAAATGGCATGGGCATTTATATAATTGGTACAACACAGAAACATTAGAACCACTAATACCAAGATATATATCAACTGTAGATAGTGGGAATTTTATTGGATATGTATATGTATTAAAACAATTTTATATACAAGTTAAAGAAGAAATACAATTAAATAACGAAATTTCAAAAGAAGAAAAAGAAAAAATGTTAGCACTTATACCAAATTGGATAGATAAACCAATCGACGAAATACCAATTGCACAAGCAGATTTTACAAAATTATATAACAAAGAAAAAAGGTTATTTTCAATTGGCTTTAATATAGAAGAAAACAAACTAACAGATTCCTACTATGACCTATTAGCCTCAGAAGCAAGGCAAGCAAGTTTTGTAGCAATTGCAAAAAAAGATGTGCCTTCAAAACATTGGTATAATTTAAATAGAACATTAACAGTATTAAATGGATATAAAGGGCTTGTATCTTGGTCTGGAACAGCATTTGAGTATTTAATGCCAAATATAAATATGAAAAAATATAAAGGAAGCCTACTTGATGAATCTTCCAAATTTATGATTAGTAACCAAAAGCAATATGCGCAAAAGCTAGGGGTACCATGGGGCTTTTCAGAAACAGCATTTAACACAAAAGACCTAAACAATAACTATCAATATAAAGCAATTGGTATTCCATGGCTTGGACTAAAAAGAGGGCTAGAAGATGATATTGTAGTTTCAACTTATGCTTCAGCATTAGCATTAACAGAAAGCCCAAAAACTGTAGTAGAAAATTTAAAAAGCTTGCAAAACTGTGACATGTATAGCACATACGGCTTTTATGAATCATTAGATTTCACACCAATTCGTTTAAAAAAAGGAGAAAAATACGAACCTGTAAAAACATATATGGCACATCATCAAGCATTAATACTTTTATCAATTAACAACTTATTTAAAAATAATATTTTACAAAAGAGATTTCACAACAATGCCGAGCTAGAGGCCCTAGATATATTACTACAAGAAAAAATGCCAGAAAATATGATTATAGCAAAAGAAGAAAAAATTAAACCAGAAAAAATAAAATATGTAAATTATGAAAGCTATGCACAAAGAGTATACACTAAAGTCGACGAAAGGTTAAATATAGCTAATGTCATTGCAAATAATCAATATTTAGTAGTAACAGACCAAAAAGGTAATGGATACAGTATGTACAAAGATAATTTAGTAAACAGGTTTAAAACCACATCAGATGAAACACAAGGAATTTTCTTTTACCTAAAAAGTATCAAAAATAAACGTATATGGACTTCAAATTATACAAACTATTTATCTAAACCAGATAAATACGAAATTACTTTAGCCGAAGACATTAGCAAAATAAAAAGAATAGATGGTGCAATACAAACTGAAAGCAAAGTTACAGTAGCACAAGAAGAGCCAGTAGAATTAAGAAATATAAAAATAACCAATAATGGTTTAGAAGAAGAAACCTTAGAAATAACAAGTATATTAGAACCTGTTATCTCCCCAAAGGCACAAGACTATGCACATCCAGCTTTTAATAATCTATTTTTAACTTTTGAATATTTAGAAGATAATATAATTTTAGCCAAAAGAAGAAAACGCTCAAAAGACCAAAAAGAAATGTATATGGCAGTTTGCCTATACACAGAAGGGGAAGCTGTAGGAGAACTAGAATATGAAATAGACAAAGAAAAATTTCAAGGAAGAGGTAATTTAGGCGTTCCTACTATGGTTAAAAATTCAAAACCATTTTCAAAAAATACTAATTTAGTAACAGACCCTATTATTGCTATGAAAAGAACAATAAAGCTAGAGCCAGAAAAGAGTGCTGACCTAACACTAATTATAACAGTTTCAGAAATAAAAGAAGAAGCAATAAAAATGGCAAAGGAATACTCAAACAATGAAAAAATTAAAAGATGCTTCAAACTATCTCGTGCCAGAGTAGAAACAGAAGCAAGGTATTTAGGAATAAACCATAAAGATATAGAAACCTACCAAAAAATGTTAGGATACATTTTATATCCTAATCCATTAAAAAAATTATATTTAAATAATTTACCACAAAATAATTATCCACAATCTGAACTATGGAAGTATGGAATTTCAGGAGATTTACCAATTGTACTATTAAAAATAAAAGAAATAAACGATACAGATGTATTAAGAGAAGTTTTAAAAGCGTATGAATATTATAGAAGCAAAAACATATTTATAGATTTGGTAATATTAGATGAAGAACCAAATAGTTATGAAATGTATGTAAAAGAGGCAATTATAAATACTATTCTAAATAATAACTTATCATACTACCAAAACATTAATAGTGGAATTTTTGTAATAGACCAAATAGATAATATAGATGTATTAGAATTTAGAGCCAACATAGTAATAGATAGTAAGAATGGACCACTTTCAAGGCAAATTAAGGACTTAGAAGAAGAATATTTAGAAAAACAAAAAGATGTAGGCTATGAATTACCAAAAGATATAATACTAGAAGAAGAAAGCATAACAATGCCACTAGATGAGGAAAACTTAAAATATTATAATGAATATGGTGGATTTTCTGAAGATGGAAAAGAATATATAATAAAAGTAAATAAAAACAAAAGGCTTCCAACAGTATGGAGCCATATAATAGCAAATGAAAAATTTGGAACTCTTGTAACCGAAAGTATGGGAGGTTTCACTTGGTATAAAAATAGTAGGCTAAATAGGCTAACAACTTGGTCAAATAATCAAGTGTTAGATATTCCATCCGAAGTAATATATATGCAAGAAAAAGAAACCGGAAAAACATGGTCTGTTGGCCTAAACCCAATGCCAGATAATAACGACTATATAGTATGCTACGGATTTGGCTATGCTAAATATAAACACACTAGCATGGACATACTTCAAGAACTAAATGTTTTTGTAGCTAAAGATGATAATGTAAAAGTAAATTTGTTAAACTTAAAGAATTTAGCACCTAAAAAGAAAAAAATAAAATTAGTATATTATGCAAAACCAACATTAGGAGAAGATGAAACTTTATCAAATGGATATATAGAAATAGAAAATAAAGAAAGTTCAAATACAATAATTATGAAAAACAGAGTATTTGATAAAGAACAATATGCATATATATCATGTAGTGAAAAAATTGGGTCATATACAGGAAACAAGCAATTCTTTGTAGGAAAAGGAAGCATTTCAAACCCAGAAAGCTTAAAAAAGGTAAGTTTAAACAATGAAAACTCTCTAGGTGTAAATAGTATTATGGCTATACAAATAGAAATAGAGTTAGAAGCATTTGAAACAAAAACTATTTCATTTATATTAGGAATGGAAGAAGAAATTATCAATTGCCTAGATAATTCTTACAAATATACAAAAATTCAAAACTGCATGTCCGAATTAGAAAATGTAAAAAATTATTGGAATACACTATTGGGAGTATTACAAGTAAAAACACCAGTAGAATCATTTAATATCTTACTAAATGGATGGCTTAGTTACCAAGCAATTGCCTGTAGATTATGGGGAAGGTCAGGTTTTTATCAATCAGGAGGAGCCTTTGGTTATAGAGACCAATTACAAGACACCTTAGGAATTAAATATTTAGACAATAACTTCATGAAACAGCAAATTATAAAACACAGCAAGCATCAATTTATAGAAGGAGATGTAGAACACTGGTGGCACGACGAAAACTCAAGTGGAATTCGTACAAGGTTTTCAGACGACTTACTATGGCTTGTATATGTAGTAATAGAATATATAGAACAAACAGGAGATTACTCTATATTAGATATAAAAACATCCTACAAAGTAGGAGAAATACTAGAAGAAGGAACAGACGAAAAATACGATAAATACGAAAACTCAGAAATAGAAGAAGAAATATACAACCATTGTATAAAAGCAATTGAAAAATCACTAAACTTTGGAGAACACGGACTACCAAAAATGGGCTCAGGAGACTGGAACGATAGCATGAGCACAGTAGGAAACAAAGGAAAAGGCGAAAGCGTATGGCTAGGATTTTTCTTGTATGATATTTTAAATAGATTTATTTCAATAATGGAAGTCAGAAATCGGAAGTCAGAAGTCAGAGGTCGGAGGTTGGAATACAAAAGTTCAAAACGACAAACAAAATAACGAAACAGATGTAGGGGTGATTATTAATTGCCCGACCTTCGAAGGAACTACTCAAAACGATTTAAATAAAAATAACAACATACCTGTAAAAGTCGACGCCTTCGGCGACCCAGTCTCCGAAGAAACTACCCGAATACAAAAATACAAACAAATATCAGAAAAACTAAAAAAGGCATTAAATACAGAAGCTTGGGATGGACGCTGGTACAAAAGAGCATTTATGGACAACGGAAATGTATTAGGAAGCCTACAAAACGAAGAATGCCGAATAGACGGAATATCACAAAGCTGGGCAACAATATCAAATGCAGGAGATAACGATAAAAAATATATATCAATAGAAAGCCTAGAAAATCACTTAGTAGACAAAGAAAACGGACTAATAAAACTACTAGACCCACCATTCGAAAAAAGTAAACTAGAACCAGGCTATATAAAATCATATCTTCCAGGAACAAGAGAAAACGGCGGACAATACACACATGGCGCAATATGGGCAATAATTGCAGAAGCAATGTTAGGTTTTGGAGACAAAGCAGTAGAACTATTCAGAATGATAAACCCAATAGAACACTCAAAAACCAGAGAATCTGCACAAAAATACAAAGTAGAACCATACGTCATAGTTGCCGATATATATGGACACGAAAACCTAGCAGGGCGAGGAGGCTGGAGCTGGTACACAGGCTCAGCAAGTTGGATGCTAAAAGCAGGAATAGAATATATACTAGGTTTTAAAATAGAAAATAACGAATTAACCATAAATCCATGTATTTCAAAAGACTGGAAAGAATACCAGATAAACTACAAATACAACGACACAATATACCACATCATAGTCAAAAACCCAAACGACAAAAACACAGGACTACAAAGCCTAAAAATAGACGGAACAGAAATAGCAGAAAAAAGAATAAAACTCCAAAACGATAGAAGAGTTCATAATATAGAAATTATATTATAATAAAATACAAGATAGGGCTGTAAAAAAAGGAAAGATTTGGGACGCGTCAAAAACTTTCCTTTTTTATTTAAAGTAAAAAAAATAATGTAAAAAAAAAGGAAAGTTTTTGACGCGTCCCAAATCTTTCCTTTTTTTACAGCCCATCTCTTCATTTTACGTGCAAACGCCTACACACCTAAATAAATTCACATAAGACCTTGTTTTTGTAACAAAAATGTAATATAATTGTAATATAGGCTTCATAAAAAAACTAACAAATAAAAAATGACCTTCCGTAGCTAGTTAGAGGAGGTAAAATTAGCAATAAAAAAACTGGCAAATATTGCTATTGACTTGTATTTAAAAACTATTTAAAATAATAGTATATATAAATATGCCAAAATATAAAATAAAAAGGATGGTAAATATGAAATTGAAAAAAGGAATTTTAAGTGGATTAATTATATCTTTAGGAATGATAGCTTTAAGCTTATACTCTACAGTAAATGCAGCAACAGCAGAAACGCAGTATTTTGGGCTAGAGCAATTTAGAAATTCAAACTACTCATATAGAGCAATAGAAAAGGTCATGTGGAAAATATCTTCATATGATGATGAAGATGGAACTAATCCAAATAAAAATAGAACTATATATTGTATAAAAGCAGGACCAGGTTTTGGCTCAATAGATATGGGAGGCTCTTATGTAGGAGCAGTAAAAGTAAGGCCATATAAACAAAAATTTAATTTAAAAGATATAGATTCTATAACAGGTAATTATTCAAATGCAATTCCTAGTGGAGCAAACTATAATTCATTAGTATGGGTATTAGAACATTGTTATGTTCCAGGTCTTTCTACCAGTGCAGAATATAGACAAGAACTATTAAAAAATGCAGAAATAGAAGGAAGCAACATTAGTGATGATGAAATAGATGTTGCACAACAATTAGCAATTTGGTATTTTACAAATGATGAAACTGATGATTACAAAAGTAAACTTATTGATAGAACATTCTATTTTGATGTAAAAGAAAAAGAAGATCCAGATTATATTGGCATTGGAGATAAATTTAATAACGGTGATGAGAGAAATGATGATGCTGTTACTTTATTTAACTATTTAGTAGATAATGGAATAGCAAATTCAAATGTAGAACCAACTGAAGTAAATGCTGAAAATGCAATAACAATAAGTTCAGCAAGTGATACAAAAATAGAATTAAAAGATGGAAATTATATACTAGGACCATATACTATAACAACAAATTTTGGAAGTATTGAACCAAACTTTTCATCAACATTAAAAAATGGAAATGACCCTATTCCTTATAAAATTGTAAATGCTAGTGGAACTGAAATTTCATTAAAAGAAGCAGTAGGAGGAGAATTTTATATATTTGTAGAAAAAAATGTATATGCTTCAGGCTTAACATTCGAAGTAACAGCTACTACATATGAAACAACACTAACATACTGGTCAGTATCAAATGCACCAACAACAGAGCAACCAGTTGTTGAAATAACAAGAGAAAATAAAAATTATCCAGCACAAATAATAACACCAAACATACCAGAAGAAAAATTATTTGACTTAGCATTAAGAAAATTCATAACAGCAAAAACAACAGGAATAACAAGAACAGAAATAACAGATAGAGTACCAAATGTTACAGCCGAAAACCTAGCAACATTAAACAATGGAAAATGGACAGTAGAAAAACCACACAAAAAGACTCCAATAGAAGTAAATAAAGGAGACATAGTAGAGTATACAATAAGAATATATAATGAAGGTGAAATAGATGGATACGCTCTACAAATTACAGATCATTTACCAGAAGGACTAGAATATATAGAAGAAAGTACACTAAACCAAGAAAATGGATGGGTACCATCAGCTGATAAAAAGACAATAACTACTAGTAAACTAAGTGAAACGCTACTAAAAGCATTTGAAGGAGGAGAAATTTCTTTTGCAGATGTAAAAATAGAATGTAGAGTAGTAGCAAGTGTAACAAGCTCTGATCAAATATTAAAAAATATAGCACAAATAACAGACCATGAAGATATAAATGGAAATAAAGTAGATAGAGATTCTTACCCAAAAGATTTAACACCAGAACAACTAAAAGATTATAACCCAGGAACATCAACATTAGGATGGGGTTACTATGATGATGATGACTATGAAGATTTACTATTACCAGGAAAAAAATTTGACTTAAGCCTAAGAAAATTTATAACATCAGTTGAAGGAAAACCATTAGTAGATGATGAAGGAAAATACATAAAAGAACCAATAGTAGATGTTACACCATTAAAAAATTCAACAGGTACAACAGCAATATATAGACACCAAAAAGCACCAGTAGGAGTGTCAGTAGGAAACGAAGTAATATACACAATAAGAGTATATAATGAAGGTGAAGTAGATGGATATGTAACGCAAATAACAGACCATTTACCACCAGAATTAGAATTTGTAAATGATGAATTTAATGCACAATATGGATGGACTGCTAATGGAAGAACAGTAAAAACAACAATAACATCTCCAAATACAGAATATTCAGGAAGTAGAGATATAACATATGCCGATAGAGAAAACGGCGTTCTACTAAAAGCATATGATGGTGGAGATACATTAGATTATATAGATGTACAAATAAAATGTAGAGTAAAATCAGTAGAAAACTTATACAGAGTAATAACAAATATAGCAGAAATAACAGGATTTACAGATAATGAAGGAAGACCTGTAATAGATAGAGACTCAACAGCAGACAGTTTAACAAAAGACAATTCAAAACCAACAGACGATATACCAAATGATAATTTACCAGCTGATAGCGATTTACCAGACTATAAAGGAAATAACTCAAACAAATCAATATTAACAGATATCACTTATCATTACAAAGGACAACAAGATGATGATGATTTTGACAAATTGATACTAAAAGAATTCGACTTAGCATTAAGAAAATTTATAACAGGAGTAAATGAAACACCTATTACAAATAGATACCCAGTATTTACTACAAATAAAGATGCAAACGGAAACTATATATATGAACATACAAAAGTACCAGTAGAAGTACAAACAACAGATATAGTAGAATATACAATAAGAATATTTAATGAAGGAAATATTGCAGGATATGCAAAAGAAGTAATAGATGATATTCCAAGTGGACTAGAATTTATTCCATCTCACGAAACAAATATAGAACATAGATGGATAATGTATCGTGAAGTCAAAGAAAATGAAGAAATAGAGCAAGAAGATGTAAAAGTATTTAATGGTAAAAACTATGTAGTAACAGAAGACGAAAAACAAGCACAAATAATAGCTACAGACTATTTGTCAAAAGAACAAGAAACAGCATCAGGAAGAGAAAATCTATTAGGAGAATTTGATGCAAGCACAATGGCTACACCAAATTATAAAGATATTAAAGCCGTATTTAAAGTTATAGCACCAAACTCACATGAAGGAATAATAACAAATACAGCAGAAATATCAGATGACTCAGATGAAAATGGAAGTCCAATAATAGATAAAGATTCAACTCCAAATAATAATAATGAAAAAGAAGATGACATAGACGTTGAACATATCAAATTAAAATACTTTGACTTAGCATTAAGAAAATTCATAACAGGAGTAAATGAAACAGAAGTAACAAATAGAGTGCCAGTATTTAGTATAGATGAAGAAGGAAACTATATTTATACACATACAAAAGAGCCAGTAGACGTAGAAAATGGAAATATAGTAACATACACACTTCGTATATACAATGAAGGAACAATGGCAGGATATGCAAAACAAGTAAAAGACGATTTACCAGAAGGTCTAGAATTTTTACCAGAAAATGATATAAACAAAGAATACAGATGGATAATGTTAGATGAAGAAGGAAATGAGACTGAAGATATAGAAAAAGCAGTTTCAATATCAACAGACTACTTATCTAAAGTACAAGAAGACGAAACAGGAAGAAACAATTTATTAAAACCATTTGATAAAGAAACAATGGAAGAACCAGATCATAGAGATATAAAAATAGCATTTAAAGTAACAGAACCAAACACATCAGACAGAATACTAATAAACAAAGCTCAAATAGCAGATGATGAAGATGAAAACGGAAACCCAGTAGTAGATAAAGACTCAACACCAGATAAATGGATAGATGGAGAAGATGATCAAGATATAGAAAAAGTAAAAGTAAAATATTTTGATTTAGCTTTAAGAAAATGGGTTACACAAGCTATAGTTATAGAAAATGGTAAAGAAAACGTAACAGAAACAGGACACAAAGCAGAAGATGACCCAGAAGAAGTAGTAAAAGTAGAAATAGAAAAAGGCAAAGTAAATAAAGTAGTTGTAAAATTCAGATACAAAATAAGAATAACAAACGAAGGTGAAATAGCAGGATATGCAACAGAAATTTCAGACTACATACCAGAAGGCCTAAAATTTGTACCAGCAGACAATAAAGACTGGCGAGAAGTAGACGGAAAAATAGTAACAAACGCATTAGCAAATACACTACTACAACCAGGCGAAAGCGCAGAAGTAGAAGTACTACTAACATGGATAAATGGAAACAATAACATGGGACTAAAAGTAAACACAGCCGAAATAAGTGAAGACAAAAACGACAGCAACACACCAGACATAGATTCAACACCAAACAACAAAAAACCAGGCGAAGACGACATAGACGACGCCCCAGTAATGCTAGCCACAAAAACAGGCGAGCTAATAAACACACAATACATCCTACTAACAACAGGCTCACTAGCAATAATCGGAGTAGGAGTAATACTAATCAAAAAATATGTTTTATAATACAATAAAAATTAGAAGCTAAAAGCTAGCTTCTAATTTTTTGTGTCAATAGGGACGGAGCTTTTTGACAATTTTACTGTCAAAAGGGACAGACCTTAATGTCAATAGGGACGGAGCATTTTGACAATTTTATTGTCAGAAGGGACAGACCTTAATGTCAAAAGGGACAGAACTTAATGTCAATAGGGACGAGACATTTTGACAATTTTACTGTCAAAATGGAAAACTATAATTAATAAAAGGCTGTTTAGAATTTTGTTTTTATAGAAAAACATTTTAAAACGTATTAATCTATAAGCGACATTACAGTTTTAAAGATGAAATAAGAGGATTTTAGAGAAAATTTAGAAAATTAAGTAAACCTACAAATTTCTACAATAAATGCAAAAAAAGTATAGTATACTAGTAGACAAAGGAGGAATTGTTATGGATTTAAACATATTAAATAACATAAGAGAAGATATAAGAAACAATATTGATGTGAAAGGTTTTATACAAGAATTAACGAATTATTTGAAAAATATGGAAACACCAAAGATAAAAGAAAATGAAAATATTTCAAAAATAGATATAGATGAAGACTTGCAAAATTACAGAAAAGAAGGACACTTATATTTAGTAACAGAAGATAGAAATAATGAAATATACTTATGTGACTATACAGAAAAATCTAAAATAGAATTTAAAGAAAAAATAGCAAAGGAAGACTTACTAAATGTAGCAAAAGAAGGAGCAATGCTACAATATAAAAATGGAAAATACGAATTATATTCAAAAAGTGGATATGATATGTTATTTGAAGAAAATCAAAAATAAAACTTTTATATATTTTCAGGTTATGCTATAATATCTATAATAAAAATAAGTGAGGTAGAAAAGCAAAATGAAAAATAAGAAAAGTAAAAGAAGCTTGAAAGAGCAGTTAATTCTAATCATTTTAGTTATTATAATAGGAACAGTAGGCTATTTCTTAGAAGACAAAATTAACAATAATAACATTCAAAATGTAAATACATTATCATTTGATATTGAAAATATTCCCCAATATACGCAAACTCCATATATAACAATAAATAACAATGTTCCATCATTTACAGAAGAAGACTATAAACTAGGAACATTCGAAAAATATAGTCCATTAGACAATTTAGGAAGATGTTCAGTTGTCTATGCCAATATATGTAAAGAAATAATGCCAGCAGAAGGAGAAAAAAGAGAAGCCATAGGAATGATAAAACCATCAGGTTGGCAAACAGTAAAATATGAAGGAATAGTAGAAGGAAATTACCTATACAATAGGTGCCACCTAATAGGTTACCAACTAGCAGGAGAAAACGCAAACGAAAAAAACTTAATAACTGGAACTCGCTATATGAACGTAGAAGGAATGCTACCATTCGAAAACAAAGTAGCAGACTATATTCAAGAAAACCCACAAAATCATGTGCTATATAGGGTTACACCAATATTTCAAGAAAACAATTTAGTAGCAAATGGCATACAAATAGAAAGCTATTCTATTGAAGATAAAGGAAAAGGAATATGTTTTAATGTATACATATACAATGTTCAACCAGGCATAAAAATAGATTATGCTACTGGTAAAAGTGAATTAGAGTAATATAGCAAAATATAGTTAAAATAGAAAATAATTCTACATAAAATATATTCAGATAGAGAATATCATAAAATAAAATAAAATAATTTCATTGCATTATGTTAAACCTTATGATATAATTTGGTGCAGTAACTATAGTAGAAAGCAAATAACTTTATAAGGAGGAAAACAATATGAGCGACTACAAAATAAACCAGTATGATTTGCAAAGTTATTTTAAAAGTTTATGCAATAGCTTTTATATTGCATATGAACAGGTAAAACGGTTAGAAAAAGAAGAGGATGACTTAATAGAAAGTTATAATGAAGAAGATTTAGAAATGATAAATAATCTTCTTGAAATATCAGTAGCTGATAGTACACAAAATAAGTATATTACTTATAAATATTCACGTGAAGAATTAGAAAAAGAGAAAGAACGGCTACAAGTAGAAGAGCAAGAGTCTGATAGAAAAATTGAAGAGCTAGGAAAAATATGTGGCTATTGGTCTAATCATATGAGGCAAGACTTTGAAGCTATTAAAAGTGTTATATATACAATAAAAGATAATGGCTTCTCAATCATTGTAACTACGAAAGCAGAAATATATGCACTTATCAGATTTTATTATAGTTGTGGCGTAAAAAATTATCCTATTATTAATATGGAAGAGGAATACAGAGAAGTATTCCCTAATGGAGAAGAACTATATGATGACTTTATTTTTGCATATGAAGAAGCTATCAAAGAAAATGGAATACCAGATACTATTAGTTCACTATATGAAAAATATTTCTAACTAAAATAACACCCAGCAACTGTACTTAAATAAGTATAAGTTGTTGGGTGTTCTTACTATTCCTAAAATTTCAAATCACTCTTAACTAATCCTCTAAACAAAATAATACTAGCAAAATAGCAAATACAAAATAACAAAATTTGAACTATTAATTCTAAAATTCCACTAGGAATATAATTCTTAAAAATTAAATTAAGTACAAAAACAGCAAAACAAGGTTTTAAAATCCAATTTGCAAAATCTAATTTAATATTAGTTTCTTTAATCAATAAAAGTAAGCTAACTAAACCATTTAAAATTTCACTAATAAAAAGTACAACAATATAACCCTTTATACCCTGAATAGGCAGTAAAAAATAAATAAAAGTTATACTCGTAAATAAATCCAAAATATTAATTCCCATAACAGCCACTTGTTTATCTAATCCTTTTAAAATACCATCAACCACATTATCAATATACATTAAAACAATAAGCGGAGAAAGCACTTTTATAAAAATAGAAACATCAGCCTCACTATAAATACTACTAGAAAGCTCCTCAGAAAAGCACCAAAAAACTCCCATAATTAAAAAAGAAAAAATAAAGCAAAATTTAAGTATCTTATTAATGGCAAAATTAATTTTATCATAACTTTTTTTAGCATTTAGGTACGAAAATTCAGGAATGAGTAACATACTAAAAGAAGAAATAAATGTACATGGAAACATAATTAAAGGCATAGCCATACCATTAATCATACCATACTGCGAAAGAGCCCTTTCACATGATATTCCAGACTTTTCTAAACGTATAGGAATAAGAATTTGCTTTAAAGTAGAAAGCCCAGAGCGAACATATGAAGTAAAAGCAATAGGAAGTGTAATTCTTAGAATTTGTTTTGTATAATTATCGCTTCTATTCATAACATACTTCTTTTTTCTAACATCTCTTTTATAAGAAAAGCCAAGTAATAAAAAAGAAGCAATTTCAGAAATAGTGCTACCTAAAACCAACGAAATACAAGCATATTCAATACCAGAAGGCAAGAAGTAATTAATAAAAAAGCTAACAAAATAAATTTGAACAATTTGCCCTAAAAGTTGAGAAATCGCTGTTTTCTTAACATTCCTAATAGCCGAAAAATACCCATTTATACTACTACTAACTGACAAAAAAGGAAGACTAACCGCAATAATTCTAAGAGGCATGTAGCTAACCTTAGAATGTAGCCAATAAGTAGAAATAAAAGGAGCAAATAAAAATAGTAAGATAGCTGAAGTTACCCCCATAAATAAGCTATAATTAATACATTTCTTCACAGCAACTTTCATTCCATCTTCCTTACCATAAGCCATCTGCTCAGAAACAATTCTCGAAGTAGCAAGGTTAACCCCAGAACTCGCAAAGCATACAAAAAGCATATACACCGACATAATAAGCTGATAAACCCCGAGCCGCCTCAGCACCTATCTTATTAGAAATATACACACCAAAAAACATACCAATACTTCTAAGCAAAAGAGAAGTACAAGTAAGCAAAATACCATTAAGCAAAAAAACTTTAACCTTCCTCAAAAAAATCACCTAATTTACTATATTAAGTGAAATTTGCAAAAAGTACTAAAATCACCTTATTTATTAATATTCATATAATAAATAAAAAGGTAGGTGGAAAAATGAAAAAACGAGTATTTAAGATATTGGTAAGTTTTCTAATAATAGTAACAGCTCCAATGTACATATTAATAGCCCCAGTATACGCATTTTCTCCTTCAAGTGATACCATATATGAAGGAATAGATGTTAGTGGCTGGCAAGGAAATATAAATTATGCAGAAGTAAGAAATAGTGGAATAGAAATTGTATATATGAAAGCAAGTGAAGGAAGCACATTTGTAGACCCATACTTTAACCAAAACTATGAAAATGCAAAAGCAAACAATTTAAAAGTAGGATTCTATCACTATGTAACAGCAAGAAGCGTAGAAGAAGCAATACAAGAAGCAAACTTCTTTGCAGCAACAATTTCAGGAAAAGTACCAGATTGCAGGTTAGCAATGGACTTTGAAAGTTTTGGAAATTTAAGCCCAGAAGAAATTACTCAAATTGGATTAGCATTTATGCGAACAGTAGAAAACTTAACTAAAAAAGAAATGGTAATTTATAGTGACACAAGTAATGCTTCATACAGATTCTATGGAGAACTAACAAGCTATCCTTTATGGGTAGCACAATATGAAGTATCAGAGCCAACACCAAACGGTAACTGGAACACATGGGTAGGCTGGCAATATTCAGATGCAGGAGAAATATCAGGAATAAGTGGATATGTAGACAGAGATAAATTTACAGATGGAATACTATTAAACAGTTCATCAGAAATTCCACTTCCAGATAACTGGGATAAACCAGTAGCAGGTGGAACAACTACAATAACAATACAAAGAGGGGATACCTTAAGCAGAGTTGCCCTAGAATATAACACAACAGTAGCAAGATTAGTAGAATTAAACAATATAGCAAACCCAAACCTAATCTACACAGGTCAAACATTAATAGTACCAAGTGGAGAAACACCAAATGATACTGATGGAAATTCAACATCAGGTCAAACAATATATATAGTAAAAGCAGGAGATACCCTAAATCAAATAGCAGCAAGTTATGGAACAACAGCAAGAGCCATAGCAGTAGAAAACGGAATAAGAAACATAAACCTAATATATGTAGGGCAAAGACTAATAATACCAACAAACCGCTACGACCTAAACCACACACTATACAAAATAAGATGGGGAGACACCCTATACAGTATATCAAGAAGATACGGAGTACCAATAGCCACAATAGTAAGATTAAACCGAATCCAAAACCCAAACCTAATCTACGCCGGCCAAACAATAAGAATTTAGTGTCAATGGGGACGGAGCTTTTTGACAACTTTTTTGTCACTAGGGACACCCTTAAGAAAATTGAAACTATCAAGGACTGTCCCCCTTGACACAAAAATTGTCAAAAAGCTCCGTCCCATTGACAATTAACAAAAAAGAAGATATAATATTAACATAAAATTAGAATTACTAAAAGTAAGTTAAGTAGTAAGGCAACCATAAACAATAATTTGTTAGGAGGTAGAATATGGCGTTTAAAGATTATGAAAATTTGGATGTAACACCAGAAATTGCAACAAAGAAGGAACTCAGAAAGTTAAAGAAAAAATATGGAGTAGACTGTAAATATGGTATAGGTACACAGGAAATTGTATTAAGTTTAATAATAGCACTTATACTTACTGTTGCTATTATAATGCTATATGGCAATGTAATAAAATTAAGTATTGATTTTATTACAGGTATATTTGTTCCATATTTTGGTATGTTATCAATAGTAGTTTTTTCCATATGTTGCATTATTAAAAAAATAAATACCAAATGGAATGTTTGTGTAGCACTGCTTGTATTAGATGCATTAATATGTATGACATCTTTGCTAATTGCAAATATGATTCCAATTGGTGGTATATTACAAATTATAGTGTCTATTACAGGAACAGTTACATTTGTATTATTTGTACCTTTAATGTATATGGTGAACAAATTTGGATCCAAAAAATAGAAATATAGAAAAGTCAGCACAATTGTGTTGGCTTTTGTGTTATATGTGAAAGAGAATATTCTCTTTGTCAAAAGACAAAATTTTATTCTCCTTTTACAATTTTGTGAAAAGGGAGAAAAATTAATTAATGAAAGAGAACTACATATGAAACTTGAAAGCAAAAGACAATTTGCAAATTGGATAAAACAAAGAATAGAACAGCATGATTTTATAGAAAATATAGAATTTATTTGTTTTAACAAATTTGTTAAAGTAAATAAATATGGAAATAAGAACCTAAAAGAATAGTATATTTTAATGGATATGGCAAAAGAATTAAGTATGCTATAAAATAAAAATCGATAAAAAATAAAGAAAATTTACACCAAACAAACAAAGTTACCATAAAATATAATATGAAATGAGATTTCTGGGAACGTGAGATTTCTAGAAATCGCAGAAATCTTTATAAGGTAGGTGCAAAATGAAAGAAGTTTTAAAAGTACAAAATGTATCAAAAAAGTATCAAGCAGCTAATGGAGAAGTAGAAGCTTTAACAAATGTAAATTTTTCTATTAATGAAGGCGAGTTTGTAAGTTTAATTGGACCAAGTGGATGCGGAAAGTCTACAATGTTATCTATTATTGCAGGCTTAGAAGAAAAAACATCAGGAGAAATTATAATAGATGGTGAAATAGGCTATATGCTTCAAAAGGATAGCCTTTTAGAATGGCTAACTATTTATAAAAATGTAATGTTTGGCTTAGAAATAAGAAAGCTGAAAACCACAGAAAATGTACAATATGTGGATAACCTACTTAAGAAATATGGTTTATATGAATTTAAAGACAAATATCCAACCCAACTATCAGGTGGTATGAGGCAAAGAGCGGCATTAATTAGAACACTAGCTATAAAGCCAAAAATATTACTATTAGATGAAGCTTTTTCAGCATTAGACTATCAAACAAGAATAATGGTAACAAAAGATATTTATGACATTTTAAGAAACGA
>CATLDI010000027.1 GCA_949902805.1 uncultured Clostridiaceae bacterium | reverse complement strand
TCCATCACTATTCATAAGCATTATCATACTTTTATTTTTAGCAACATCTACACTTAATACTGTTTTCAAAATTATTCACCTACTTTCTTTTTGAACTTAAGTCTTTTACCTCTACTATTATTTCATCAGGCTTGTTATATAGAGTCGAAATCGCCCTCACTATCTAAAACTAAATTAATAATAGGAATAAAAGTCGAACCGTCAATAAAGATAGATTCTAAGACCTCTGTAATTTGATGTTCTAACTTAAATTCTTTGTAAATAATTTTACAACCAAAAAAATTAGATGTAAACTCATTTATTTACATCTAACAGTATACCTGGTAATTTGTTATTTCCTACAATAAAATTTTTATCTAACTCTTCAAACAATTCACTTTCTTCATTGGCTGATATTTTGTACTTTTCTACTGCTGATTTTGCCATGCTAAATAATCCATTATTTCCTAATGCTAAGTTTAAAACTATACCTGCTAATATTAATAATATTATTATCGTTATTACTAGGGCTATTATTGTTATTCCTTGGGCAAACATGAAACCTTTTCGTACATTTCTTCTTTGGTTAGTGGTTTTCTTATTGTTTTCTTTTTGTTCTTTTGCTTTTTGCATTTTTTTCTTTTCCCCTCTCTTTTGTTCTTTTTTGTGGTAATTTCTTCGAAGTGCAGGCAATTACTAATCTCCCCTGCATTTTTTATAACATTCGAAATCAATTTGTTCTATGCGTGGTGCTGATGGCGAAGACCCTACAGGATGAATCACGTTTCTTTTGTGTTAGTTTTTTACTTTTCTCATTTCTTCTTTAAAATTGTATTTTATATATGCTTATTTTTATTCTAAAGTATTTCTTAACATTATTCTTTAGTTGAATAAGCACTGATTGCTATATTTCCTGTACCAGAAACATTCTTTTTAAATATTACTTTTTGCCCCTTCGCTAAATAAATATATACTGGTGATTGTATAGCTAACCCATTATTATTAGTAAAACTTGTTATATATGTTCCATCAATTTCACAACTGATGCTTGCAAAGGAATAAGCAGTTATATATCCTGTTATTATACAATCTTTTGTAGCTTCATATTCGACATTTAATATTAAATCTGCTATTTTTTTGAAGTATCTATACATAGTTTATTATTAATTTTTTTTCTATTAGTTCATTTAATTGTTTCATACTTAATGTTATTGTCGCATTTTCATCTGTTGCAACAAGTATTTGCCCATATGCATCATTTATTTGTTTTTGTTCCTCTTCAACAGAATTTATATATTCTTCTTTTGCAAATCTTGCTCTATTAAGTATTCCTTTTTCTCATAAACTTAAATATATTGCTATACTAGCTAATATTATTAAAATTATTATGGTTATTACAAGAGCTATTAATGTTATTCCTTTGGTATGTATTTCTTGGTCACACACAATACCTACAACTACATTTCTTTTTTGATTAATGGCTATTTTATTCTTTTATTTTGTTTTTTGCATTTTTTATTTTCTCCTCTATATTTTGTTATTATTATGTTGAAATTTGAAACTGTAAATTGGCGTAATTTGGTAAGTTCTTATAGGTATTCCTAACCAATTATGCCCATGAAGTATTAATTGCATTCCTTTAACGTTATAATTTTATCAAATTTATGTTCATTAGTTTATGCACGTTGTATTTTACTAATATATATTTTTTCTGTCAATATGTTATCAAAAAATTCTATTTTCTGTTAAAAAGATCCTCATTTTCGACAAGATTTGTTATAAATTCACATATTACAATGTTTTGTTTTTATAATATTCTTAATAAATTAGCTATGCTTATAAGAATTTACGTAAATTATTCTCTAAAATATATTTTTTTATGATAAAGGCTTAATCGATTTTTACTGAATATTTCTTATCGATTAAGCCTTTCCTTTTTTATATTTTATATTCTCTTTCTAATTTATCATTAGTATAAATTTTCGCAATTATTTCCAGCTGTTTCTTATTCTCATCTGACACATTAAATGAATATAACTTTTTAGCTGGTGCAATTTCTATGTACTTTAGCGCATTTTTTGTGGATTCGCTTATTTCAATTGTTCCTGTATCTTGCTTACTACAGTTAGTGCATTTTAATCCATTGTCTTTGAAACTAAAGTAATATACTTCTTCATTTTGGCAAGTTACACATCTATCTAGTCTAGGTTTAAAACCTAGTAAGCACATTAGTCTCATTTTAAATATGGACGTTATAAACTTTAAGTCCATATCGGTATTTGCAATTACGTATAAAGTATTTAAATATAATTGTAAAATTTTATATGTATTTTGATTTTCGTATGTAACATCACCAATTATTTTTGTTATATGTGAAGCATATTCTAATTTATCTAAATCTATTCTTAAATTATAAAATAGTTCTATTGTGTCACATGAGTTTAAAGTGTATGTATTAGAACCTTTAAACATCATATATTCTCCAAAGCACAAAAACTGCGTGCCTGCCATAAGCTGACTTTTTGGTCTTCTTGCACCTTTGGCACTGCACGACACTTTTCCATTTGGAGTTAAAATTGTTAGCATTTTATCAAAATCACCCATATTATTTTCTGATATTATTATTCCTTTTGTTTTTACTGTGCCCATTTTTATTTCACCTTTAAAGTTCTATATCCTTTTTTATATTTTTTTCTATACTATTTATTTCTTTTGTTTCTTTATCTTTATTCATGTTCTTTTCTATATCTTCTACTTTAGCTAATTCTAAATATGAATCTATGCTTCCTGTATTTTTAAAAGTATTCCACGCTATTTGTTTTATCATAAGAATCCACCTTTCTCTTTTGTCAATAGGGACGGAGCTTTTTGACATTTTTATTGTCAGTGGGGACATTCCTTTTGTTTTTCTTTTTTAAGGTCTGTCCCTCTTGACAGAAAAATTGTCAAAAAGCTCCGTCCCTATTGACAATTTCTTAATGTTATTTTTTACTTTTTTGTATATTCTATTCATTTTTTCTAATTTAGTTTGAATTTTTTTACTATTTGGTCGTTGTTTAGCCAGTCTTCTTTTACTTTTACCCATATTTTTAGGTTTACTTTAGTTCCTAACATGTTTTCTAAGTCTTTTCTTGCATATGTTCCTATTTTTTTTAGCATACTTCCATTTTTCCCTATTATTATTCCTTTGTGGGAATTTCTTAGGCAGTATATGGTTGCTTCTATGTCATATATTTCTTCTTTTTCTTTTGTTTTTCTGAATTTCATTTTTTCTGTTTCTACGTATAGTCCATGTGGAACTTCGTCATTTAAAAATTTTAGTGCTTTTTCTCTTACTATTTCTTCTACTAATTGTCTTGATGTTTGGTCTGTATATTCTTCTATATCATAATATGCTGGTCCATTTTTTAAGTTTTTCTCTATTTCTTCTAATATTACTTCTACATTTTCTTTTTTTAGTGCTGATACTGGTATTACTGCTTCAAAGTTATATTCTTTTTGGTATAGGTCTATTAGTTTTAGTAATTCTTCTTTTTCTTTTACCATATCTATTTTGTTTATAATTAGTATTGTTTTTCTTTTTGCTTCTTTTATTTTTTCTAGTATTTTTGTGTCACCTCTGCCTATTTCTTTTGATGTTCCATCTATTACAAATAGAACAACATCTACATCACCTATAAAATTAAATGCTGTTTCTAGCATTGTTTCACTTAATTTTGATTTTGGTTTGTGAATTCCTGGTGTATCTATAAAAATTATTTGTGAGTTTTCTCTGTTTACTATTGCCCTTATTGCTGTTCTTGTTGTTTGCACTTTATTCGCTACTGCTGCTACTTTTTCGCCCACTAAGGCATTTATAATTGTAGATTTTCCTACATTTGTTCTTCCTATTATTGATACAAAACCTGATTTAAAGTTATTTTCCATTATTTCCTCCAGTTTTATTATATTATATATTTTTTGCTAAATTTGTAGAATTTAGTAATTTAATCAATTTTCTACTATTTCATTTTGATTATATCATTTGAGTGATGCTTTTTCAATTATTTTTTATTGACATTATTTTGAAATTGACTTTTTTCTGAAAATAAAAATCGTTTATTTTAACTTTGCATCATGAAATAAGAATTTTCATAGTGTTTTCTATAAAAAAAAGCAATAGTAGTATATATAGTATTACTATTGCCTTGTTACATATTTTGACATTTTTTATATAATCTGCTATAATTGGTTTATATTATATTCTTTTATTTAAAGGAGGAGCTTATATGTTATTTGAATTTGAAGTTGCAGCTAATCGGATGAGGAAAAAATTTCTTTATAATTTATTAATGGAATTCATCTTGATTGTATTATGCTTTATGCTTTATATTTTTTCAAGTTCTGTAGCATCTATGCTAATGCTAATTTTGTTTTTTTGGACCCTATTTTGCTTTTCAAGGTATTTTTCGTTTAGAAAAGCAAAAAAGGATTTAAGAAGCTTTGTTGAACAGAATATGTTACAATGACTAGAGAAAAGAGGGTGGCTAATTGCCATCCTCTTATTCTTTTTATTCTGCTGTATTATTTGTATTTTCTATTTTCCCCGGTGTGAAGGTTACTTCTGAATCTATTGGGCATATTTGGAAGAATGTGTTTCCGTCATTTACTTCTATTTCTTTTCCGTTTAAATCCTTATATACTGTTTGCCCACTTCTTGATGTTTTTTCACAAGTAATTTTAATTGCTTTTCCGTTTGTTATATAGTAACCATCTAATGTTTTAATATTATCTATTGTTTGTCTATCTTTATTTTCTCCATCATCTAGCCTTGTGTTTTTACAGAAAGTTATTATTATATTTTTTACTTTTACAGTTTCTTTTGTATCCCAATCTACTTGTTTTATATCTCTTGAATATCTAGTATATTTTTTTGCTTCTTCATCATACTCATATCTTACTGTGTTGCTATCTGAATATGGAATTGTTACTGTACTTGCATTAATATCACTTTCTAGTTCTACTGGGTCTGCTACATAGTTTAGTACACTTTCTTTGTTAGATGTAATAGAGTATCCATCTTTCTTTGCTATTTCTAGTATTTTTTCTGTGCTAGTTACAGCATTATGTGGTGCATATTTATCTTTTACTCTCCAGAAAGATGTTGAACTTTCATAAATTCCGTTTATATTATTTACACCTAATTTTGCAATATCATTTTTTGCTTGTGGGCTAAATCCAAAGTGTACATATATTGCATCATTTTCTAATGCATAATCTAAGAAATAATGTCTTGAGCTTCTTACTGGCCCTACTTTATCTAAATTTTTTCCTTTAAATAGTGCCATTAACCTTGTTTCTCCACCTTCAACAATTATTTCATAAACTGCGTATGCTTCATTTAGACCTGCTTGTGGCATTGCACCTTTGTGGTTATCTATCATTACTGCTATTGGTCTTTCTACACCTTTAAATATTGTTGGTTCTTTTATTTCTACGACAGTTGTATTATTTCCTTCATTTTTATCTCCTGTAGTTGTTTGTACAATATTTTTATCTTTTACAATTTTGATTGCTAGTAAAGCTGCCGCTACAATAATTACAATAAATAGAATTGCTACTAAAAATTTTACTTTTCCTTTCATTATATTATCCCCCCTATTACTATATAAATTTTATTTATCTTACTATTTTTAGCTCATTTAATATTTTTTCTTCTTTTGGTCTCATCTTTTTTTTGTCCTCTTCTTCTATATGGTCATATCCCATCAAATGGTAAAAACCATGAACTAGCATATATGATAATTCTCTTTCAAAACTATGCCCATATTCTTTTGCTTGTTCTTCTACCCTTTGCACAGATATTACTATATCTCCTATTGTTTCTTTTAAAATTGCATTTTCTTGTTTATTTACTATTTCTTCTATCTCTGTTTTTTCAAACATTGGAAAAGAAAGCACATCTGTTTCTTTGTCTATATTTCTGTATTGTTTGTTTAAATTTCTTATATTACTTGGTGTAGTTAATGTAACACTTATGTATAAATTCAAATTTTGTAAATTTTCTTCTTTAAAACATTTTTCTAATACTTGTACTATTTTATTTTCATATTCCTTATTTTCTTCTATTCCTTCAAAATATATTGATACTAATTCTTGCATGTAATTTTCCTTCCTATATATGTTCCTTCTGATATACATTTGTTTTTCAGCTGTTTCATAGCACCTAAACTAACTAATCTATTTTTATAGAATTGTATTATTTTATAGTATTTATTTTCATTAGTATATACTTGTTTTAAGTCACTTTTTATGAATAATATTTCTTTTTCTTCTTGTGCTTGTTTCTTATCTTTTATATTTGCTAATTCTTTATATTTATTCCAGAATACCTTATATTCTACTCTTTTTTCTGGCTTGTCCCAATATATTTTTGTAGATAATAATTTTACATTATATTCTTCTATTAATTTTATAAGTAATGTATATGCTTTTTCTCTCTTTTTAGCTATTTTTGTATCAACTATTAAGCTTCTAATATCTTTTAAAAGTTTTATATAACATTGTTCTGCTACAATTAGTGGAATGCTATGTGTAAATAATTTTCTGCTTAGTGATATTAAAACCATTCTTTTTTCTATTAATTCATTTTGGTCTAGCTTTCCTACTGTATAATTTTCAAATTTGTTGTATTCTTGTATTACTTCTTTATATGTATCATTATTTTCAATTTCTAGTTTTATTGGTAATATATTTGTTATATATTCTTCTAATAAATCAAATATCTTTTCATATGTTCTATTTTTATCTTGTGATGATAAATTATCAGCTAATTTTATAGAAAAGTGTTTTAATAAACCTTTATATAGGCTATCTATTTTTGATATATAGAATTTTTTATACTTTTCAGTTATTTTAGCTTTATTTAAATTTTTTACTGCATCATAGTCTAATTCTAGTAAATACTTTTGTTTTCTATATTTATATTCTACATATTCTGTGTCTTTAATTCTTACTATATTATAGTATCTTGATAATGCATCTTTTTCGAAATTAGATGCATTACCATTTTTTACTTTTCGGTATATTATTTCCATTACATTTTTATCTATTGCTTCTAAATATAAACTGTATGATTCTTCATATTTCTTTTCTATTACTTCTTTTTTGTTTTCATTATTTTCTTTTGTCATTTCTTCAAATGCTTCATAATTTTTTAGCACATTATTTCTTTTCATAGAAATTATAACATTATTAATTCCTATTTTTGTTGGCACTAACACTTTTGTTAGTGTATTTGTTATTCTCGTAAAAAATGTTTTGTCTGCATAGACTCTTAAGCTTCTCTCTTCCATGATATCAATCCTTTCAAAACACTATTTTTTCTTTGGTCCCAATTTCTTCTAGTACTTCATATATTACTTCTACCTCTACAAACTCACTTGTTTCATTATAATTCACATAGGTATTTATAATATTCTCTTTATCACTTATTTGCTCATTTAATATTTTTTCTGCATTTTCTATTCCTAATTGTCTAGCCTCTTCCTTGCTGTATTCTATTGCTTCTTCTAGGTATTCTTCATTTACAGTTTTTATTAATTCAAATGGCAAATAGAAATCTGAAAATAGTTTTAATTTTTTTATTTCCTCTATTGTATCATACTTTTCAAATTTTGAAAGAGTTTTATAAAAATTTATTTGAAAATTATTTATTCTTACGGAATATTTATTTTCCTTTTTCCCTGTACCTTTACTTTTAGTTTGTTTTAATTCTACTTTTTCTTTTTGTGAATACCATACTTTTGCTGTTACTTCGCCATTTGCGTGAACATATCGTATGCCAGTATATTTACCTTCTAGCCATCCTCCTACTAATGTTGTTCCTGCTTTTACTACATCCCCTTCTTTTACTAGGGGAGTACCATCTTGAGCATTTACTTTTACTATAATTCCGTGGTTTCGAAGCAATTATACTACAATAGTCATTTTGGTCTATAATATCTGGTTTCTTGTCTGCTTCTACTATTTTTACAATAGCGTTTGTTCCTTTCATTTCAATTCCTATCCATGCTAAATCATTTCTTTCTAGTCTCATTTTGTCCACTATTTTTTTTGTTTCAATTTTACTTTTTAATTTTCCTATTTTTAGCCCATTTTCTTCTAATGTACTCAATAGTTCTTCTTTATTTATACTTGAATTTCCACTTATTTCTATATTCCATACAAAATTTGATAATAACATTATTGCAACTATCAAAAACAAAAGAAAAATTATAAATATCTTTCTTTTTTTATATTTATTAAAAACAAATGGCAAGCCTTTCTTCTCTTTTATTTTAACTTTACATTTTGTATTTTTAGCAACCTTACTTATTTTCTTAAAATCTTTAATTCCAATATTACTATATACTAAAGTTGACTTTGTTCTTTTTATATTCCATAATAATATATTTTTTGAAATGCACAAATTTATAAATTTTTCTACAAAATATCCCTCTATTTCAATATTCAAGTAGCCAAATAAATAATTCAACAGTATTTTTATGTACAAATTTACTCCTCCTCTGCTAAAACTCTGCCAAAACGTGCCAAAAGGGACGGCCTTTTTTGACACAAATGTGCCAAAAGGGACACTCCTTATTAATATGCATTATTTGTAGGCATTTTTTAACATATTAGTGTTAGTATATCTATTCTTTTTCATATAAATAGCCATATATACGTTGTTTTTTGTGCCAAAAAGGGGCGTCCCTTTTGGCACATTTAATCGTCTTGTGTGGGTTCGAAGTCTACTGTTCCTATTTTTCCTGTTATCATAATGTCGTCTGATGTCATTTCTCTTAAGTTTAAGTTGAAGCCGTTTATGTTTATAATTCCAGAATATGTGCTTATTCTTATGTAGAAGTCTTGATATTCTAGTATTCCTTTGTAATTTTCTATTAGCATTTCTTCGAACCCCATAATTGTAATTTTGGGTTCATTAGATGAGAGCTCTTTTGGAATTTCTAGTAGCTCTTCAAAGCGATTTTGTTTTTTCTTCCTTTTATTCATACTTATATCACCTTTCCATTTTAGTGTTAAAGGTTTTTTATCTTTCAAATCCATCTAAGTTTGTGAATTCATATCCCATATTTTTTATTTCTTTTATACAATAGTCTAATACATTTGTATTGTCTTTTGAGTTTCCATGTAGTAAAATTACTGCTCCATTATGAATATTGTCTAATATTTTCTTTTTTGCATATTCTTCTCTTCCTTGTTTATTTTCGTCCCAATCGTCATATGCAAAAGACCACATTACTGTTGTATATCCTAGAGTATTACAGTATTCTACTGTACTTTCACTGTATTCTCCTTTTGGTGGACGTATATATTTCATTTCGTATCCGAATTTGTCATATATTTTTGTATGTAGATTCATAACTTCGTTCTTAATTTCTTCTAAGCTTAAGCTTGGCATGCTTTTATGATTTACTGTGTGGTTTCCTATTGTGTGTCCTTCATTAATCATTCTTTGAACTAGGTCTGGCTGTGTATTAACATAGTGCGCAGTAATAAAAAAAGTAGCACTTACATTGTTTTGTTTTAGTACTTCTAAAATTCTTTCTGTGTAACCTGCTTCATATCCTTCATCAAATGTTAAGTATACCTTTTTAGAATTTTCGTTTCCTATTGCAATTCCTTTTGCTTCTTCTAGTATTTTTCTATTTACACTACCTAAATCTGGTTGTTCGTGGTTGTCATTTCTTTTTATTCCCCATTCTATTTTTTTTGTGCTTACTTCTTTTCCACTAGTGGTTACTGTTTCTTCGCTTTCTAATAAAAGTATACAGGTGGTGAATATAAATAGTATGGCAAAACTTACAATTATCATATATTTTCTTTTTATTGAATTTTTCATTTTTTCCTCCAATTATTTTTTCATTTGTTTTATTTTATGATGATATTTAAAATGTTATTACTCTATCTTTTAATTATAAATGAACCTTTTAATAAAAAGTATAATTAAAATTTACAATTAATGGTAAGAAAACAGTTTATAATAGTAAAAATAGATATCATATTTTGAATATTTTAAATTTTGTTTTTTCTTTTAAAGTTAATATTAGTTAATTTGCTATATAGGTAATATTAACTTATATATTCTTGTAGTTATTTTCGCTTATATCAATGGTTTGCAAGTTTCGACATTTTTTTGTTTTTTTAATTTGTTTTTCTATTGACAATACAAAAGATTTGAATTATCATGTAATATAATTGGAAAAAATAGGTAATTAAAAGATATGTATTATTTATATATCTCTCACGGAGGATAAAGAATGTTAAATTTTGTATTATGTGATGATAACTTGAGTATATTAGATAAGTTATCTAAAATTTTAAATTCTATTTTTATTGAACATGAATTAGACGCCGAGATATCTTTTGCATCTACAAATCCAGAAGAAGTTATCGAACGTATAAATTTAAATGTTCCAAATGTTTTTATACTTGATATTAATTTGAAGTCTAAGATCTCTGGCTTAGATTTAGCTAATAAAATTAGAAAAGTAAATAAATCATGTTATATTATTTTTACAAGTGCACATTTAGAATATATTTTATTAGCTTATAAATATAAAACTTTTGATTTCATTCCTAAGCCTATTACTCCTGAAAGATTAGAAGAAACTATATTAAGATTGATGGATGATATTAGCTACAATACTAAGAGTAGCTCTTTTATTAGGTTAAATAGTAAAAATACCATTATCAATCAAGATAATATTAACTTTATAAAAAAAGATGGAATGAAGATTGTTTTCTACACAGATACAAGAACTTATGAAGCATATAGTTCGTTTAACAAAATATCAGAAGAACTACCTAATAATTTTGTTAGGTGTCATAAATCTTATATTGCTAATATTAATAAAATTAGCAATGTAAACGCCAGTAACAATTTAATTGTTTTCAATAATAATAGTAATGGAAATAATTTAAATTGTGTTATTGGACCTAAATATAAAAATGAATTAATGGAGGTTTTAAAAAATTATGGAAATTTTACAAACAATTTGGACGGCATTAACAACGGAAAATGAGGTGTTAACTAATATTATATGTATGCCTACTATATTTATAGAAGCATATGTTTCTATGTTGCTATTTACAACTATTTTTAATATATCATGTAATAGAAGAAGCAAAGCAATTTATGTTATATTATTATCACTTTTCAGTATTTTAATTAGATTTACTATTCTTTCTCCTTATAGTACCTATTTAAATTTAATAGTAGTATTTCTATCTATTTTGTTTATATTTAAGGTTGGTATAATTAAATCTATCTTGTCTTTAATAATACCATTTATCATAACTATAGTAATGGAATCATTTATAGCTAGACTTTATTATATAGTTTTTCGTTCTGATTATACATTGGGTATGAATATTTCTATAAATAGGCTAGCTATAAGTTGTTTTGTTTATTTATCTAATTACATTACATATTTATTAATAAAACATTTTAAAATTAATTTTTCTAAGTTGGATATAACTAACAAGAAGAGTAGAATACTATTAGTTTTGACTTGCATATTTGGTGTTATTTTAATTGCAAGCCAATTATATACTATTACCTTTTATTCTACTAATTTACCTTTATTTATAACATGCTTGAGTACTATTGGCCTATTAGTATATTTCTTTATAAGTATATATACTATTTTCGCTATATCTAAATTAGAAATAGCAACTACAAACTTAGAACAAGCTGAGCAGCATAATAAAACCTTAGAATTACTTCAAGATAATACTAGAGCATTTAGGCATGACTTTTCTAATATTATTCAAGGTATGGAAGGATATATTGATAATAATGACATGGATGGTCTACGAAACTATTATTCTCAATTGGTACAAGATATTAGACATACAAATAATTTAACAACATTAAGTCCTAAAGTTGTTAATAATCCTGCTATTTATAATGTCTTAGCGAATAAGTATCATAAAGCAGATAGTTTAGGTATAAAAATTAACTTAGAAGTATTTTTGGATTTAAATGATTTAGGTATGAAGATTTATGAATTTACTAGAATTCTTGGTATATTAATGGATAATGCAATTGAAGCTACTTCTGAATGTGATGAAAAAATAATTAATGTTGTAATAAGAAAAGATAATAGAAGACATATGAAATTACTTATTATAGAAAATACATACAAAGATAAAGATATAGATGTTGAGGAAATTTATAAAAAGGGATATTCTACAAAAGAAGGTAATACTGGACTTGGTTTATGGGAAGTAAGACAAATATTAAAGAAAAATAATAATTTAAATTTATATACTACTAAAAACTCTGAATATTTTTCTCAACAACTTGAAATATATTATTAAATTGTAAAAACAAGATAGAAATTGAATCTATCTTGTTTTTATAAATTTAATTTTTTATAATTAGTCTTTTTTTATTAATGATGCAGGCATTTTTGGTTGATGATATAGTCCAAATATCCAGCATGCTGTATTTGTAGATTTTGCATATTTTTCTGCTACTTTAGCTAATAATTTTAACATAACAATTTCCTCCTTAGTTTTATATATATCAAAGTATTGCCGGCTAATACTTTTAATATCTTAAGCACTTAATTGCTGTTCTTTTATGTATTCCTCATGACCATATTTATTTTTTGTTATAATATATGCTATTCTTGTAATTGAAAAGGTTTGAATTGTTGTTCCAAATATTAATATATTTGATATTATTCTATTCGGTACAAACATTGCTATTATCATATTTATACTTAGGAACATATATGATAATAACCTTTTTGTCCTTCTTTCTTTTTTTGAAATAATTGGAACATTTTCTGTGTCTGCTGGTGCATAAATGCTTACCAATATTATTCCTATAGCCCATATTATTGCTATCGTTATATATTTAATAACTTGATTTGGAAAATTAAATATTGTGCTAATATAAGCATTTCCACAATAAATAATGTTAGTTCCTAATATACATCCTAAATGTGTTTTTAGATGAAAACCACCTGATGTTATTTTATATGGTAATAATAAGAAGAATGCTAATAGTGTTTGCCACCATACTTTTAATACGAGTGCAACTGCAATTAATACGAAAAACTTTGGTATTTCTCCAATAATTAGCTGTATTCCATACATTATAATTTCAGCTTTTTCATCATTTATTTCTGGCATCTTTTTTCTTATTTTATTTGTTAGGTATTCACAAAATTTATCAATCATGTGCTCCCCTCATTTCTTGTTATTTTGTTTCTGTACTAATAATATACTTTTTTATACATTTTTTTCATTTTCTATATAAACAATAAAAAAACATATACGAAATAAACATTTTTTTATTTCGTATATGTTTTTTCTATTTTTATAAATTTATATCCTCTAATATTTTCCAACTCCCTATTTTTTCTGGTAATACATTAAATTTCATAGTCTCTTTTGTAGTTGGGTGTATTATTGCAATTTCATATGCCCAAAGGCAAATTTGTTTTCCTCTTCCTCTAGTCCCATATTTTTGATCTCCATAAATGCTATGGCCTTCATGGCTAAGTTGGACTCTTATTTGGTGGTGCCTTCCTGTGTGTAAGTTTACCTTTAATACAGATAAGTTTATTTCTTCATAATATTTTAAAACTTCATAATCAAGTTTCGCAAGTTTTGCATTCTTAGTTCCTTCTTTCACAACTTTGCTCATATTCAGTCTTTCATTTTTTAACAAGTAATCTTCTAAGGAACCTATTTCATTATCCATTTTTCCATCTACTATAACAAGATATTTCTTTTTAAAATCCTTTACTCTTACTTGTTCGCTAAGCCTTGCAGCTGCTTTAGAAGTTTTTGCAAATACCATAATTCCACCTACTGGCCTGTCTAGTCTATGCACTAAACCTAAGTATACATCTCCTGGTTTATTATATTTTTCTTTTATATGTTGTTTTATTAAAGTAAGCATATCAATATCTCCTGTTTTATCCCCCTGAGATGGAATATTTACAGGCTTTTCCACTACAATAATATGATTATCTTCATAAATTATATTTAACTTTTTCATTTTGTTTCTCCGTTTTCCCAGCGACCGAATATTCCGCATGGTAGAATTAGTTTTGAGTTTGTCATTGGAAGTCCTATTTCTCCGCTTGTTACTTTTCCTTTATATTTCTTTTCTATATTTAAGTTTAATATGTTTTCTAGTACTGTACTTGATATTCCTGTTGTATATGAATTTATTAGGAAAAATAGTGGGTTATCTGATAATACTTGTGAACATAGTTCTACTAAGTCACATATGTTTTCTTCAAATTTCCATACTTCTCCATTTGTTCCCCTTCCATATGATGGTGGGTCCATTATTATGGCGTCATATTTGTTGCCTCTTCTTATTTCTCTGTTTACAAATTTTACTACGTCATCTACTATGTATCTAACTGGTTTATCTTGTAGACCTGATGATGCAATATTTTCCTTTGCCCAAGCTACCATTCCTTTTGAGCTATCTACATGGCATACTTCTGCCCCTGCTGATGCGCATGCTACAGTTGCTCCTCCTGTGTATGCAAATAGGTTTAGTACTTTTATTTTTCTTTTTGAACTTTTTATTTTTTCTATCATCCAGTCCCAATTTGCTGCTTGCTCTGGAAACAAACCTGTGTGCTTAAATCCCATTGGTTTTATATTGAATGTTAAATTTTTATATTTTATTTGCCATGCATTTGGAACTTTCTTTTTATATTCCCAGCTTCCTCCGCCAGTATTACTTCTATTATATTTTGCATTTATTTCTTTCCACTTGTTTGGAAAACTTTTACTCTTCCATATTATTTGTGGGTCTGGACGTACTAAAATTACGTCTTTCCATCTTTCTAGCTTTTCTCCATTTGCCATGTCTATTATTTCATAATCTTTCCACTCATTTGCTATAATCATATTTCTCTCCTTTTACTTTCTGTTGATTATTATAACAAATTTTTAGTTAGAATTCAACCTTTATATGGTATCGCATTAGAAGTGGTTTCAGTACATTTAAAATCAGTTTTTCTTATATAATAAAAAAATTGCATAGATATAATATAATTTTTTATTACATTATACTCTATACAATCTTACTAGAATTTATTTAATTATAGATTAATTTTATAAACTTATTAATAATTTTATAAAGTTAGATACCATATATAAGTCTACTGCTATTAATATGGTTGTTACTGTTAAAATATTTATAATAAATTTATTGTTTTGATATAAATCTATTATTTTTCTTATAACTTTTCGCTCCTTTAAACCTATTTTTCTTCCATATTGTACATTTAAAATAATATCTTTTGTGTATTCCATAAAAAATCCCCCTATAATTTATTCTTATTAAATATATATTCATATATGTACTCTTTTATGAAATAAATCGTACAAAAAATTTTTGTATAATGTTACATTATATGGCAAATATTTATATGATTTTTTCTATTGTTATAAATTAAAGGCAAATTATATGGAATTTTATCGAAATTTTTTTTGTACAAATTTAGCCATTTTCTCATGCATGTCACTTGACAAATGGGCATATAATAGTATAAAATATAAAGTAATTTTTTATATTGCTATGAAAATGAAAGTTTATTATAAGTTCCTAAACAGAGAATAAAGGTGGATGCGCTGAGAGCCTTTTTAGAAGAATGTAATAAATGAAACACATTGGAGCAATTTTTATTAAAGTGGAAAGTAATGTTTTTAATACATATATCTTTCAAGTTAGGGTGGCACCGCGGAAAATATTTCGTCCCTGCATTTATGCAGTTGAGCGACTTTTTTGATTGTTTCAAAATGTTCTTTTGAGCAATTAATAAAATTCGTCTATTTCTGCATAACCAAAATTAAAGTAAATTTAATTTTGGTTGAAGTCTAAAAGTTAAAGTTTTAGGGTCGAAAATTAGCTAGCTATTCCTAATATATTTCTTAATTAAATTACTAATTTTTCAACCTCCTACTTCTAGCTTTTAAGCTTCTAATAAGAAAGGAGTGTTTTTTTATGAGTATTTACAGAACTCACACATGTAATGAAATTAGTTTGGAGGATGTTGGCAAAAAAGTAAAAATTGCTGGCTTCGTACAAACAATTCGCGATTTTGGAGGACTTGTTTTTTTAGATATTAGAGATATGTATGGTATTACTCAAGTTGTTACATCTAGTAAAGAAACAGATGTAGATTTTGCATCACATATTCCTATAGAATCTTCTGTATCTGTTGAAGGAATAGTAAGAAAAAGAGCACCTGAAACAGTTAATGAAAAAATTAAAACTGGTTTAGTTGAAATTGCTATTGAAAAAATTGAAATATTGGGTAAAAGAGTTAAAAATTTACCTTTTGAAGTTAATGGTAATAATCAAGTTCGTGAAGATTTAAGACTTCAATATAGATTTTTAGATTTAAGAAATGAAAAACTAAAAGATAATTTAGTATTAAGAGCTAAAGTTATTCAATTTTTAAGAAGTGAAATGGTTAATCAAGGATTTTTAGAGGTTCAAACTCCTATTTTAACTAGTTCCTCACCTGAAGGTGCAAGAGATTACCTAGTTCCAAGTAGATTACATCCTGGTAAATTTTATGCACTTCCACAGGCACCACAACAATTTAAACAGCTTTTAATGGTTTCTGGAATTGATAAATATTTTCAAATTGCTCCATGCTTTAGAGATGAAGATGCAAGAGCAGATAGAGCTCCTGGCGAGTTTTATCAATTGGATATGGAAATGTCATATAGCACTCAAGAAGATGTTTTTGCTGTTATTGAACCAGTTGTATATAATACTTTTACTAAATTTTCAGATAAAAAGGTGGCTGAATATCCTTTCCCTCGAATCCCTTATAAAGAGGCAATGCTTAAATACGGTAGTGATAAACCTGATTTAAGAAACCCTTTAGTAATTGTAGATTTATCTGATTTCTTTAAAAAATGTACATTTAAGCCTTTTATTGGCAGAACTGTACGTGCTATAAAAGTTTCAGGTCATATGTCTAAAGGTTTTCATGAAAAAATGCTTGAGTTTGCAATGTCTATTGGCATGGCAGGACTTGGATATTTAGAGGTTCAAGAAGATTTAACTTATAAAGGACCAATTGATAAATTTATTCCAGATGAACTAAAATGTGAACTTCTAAATTTAGCAAATTTAGAAAAAGGAGATACTATTTTCTTTATAGCAGATACAGAAAAACGTGCCAGCGATTTAGCAGGTCAAATTAGAACTGAACTTGGAAAACGTTTAGATTTAATAGATGAAAATATTTTTAAATTCTGTTGGATAGTTGACTTTCCAATGTATGAATTAGATGAAAAAGAGCAAATTACATTTAATCATAATCCATTTTCTATGCCACAAGGTGGAATGGAAGCATTAAATACATTAAATCCATTAGATATAGTTGCATATCAATATGATATAGTATGTAATGGTATAGAACTTTCTTCTGGTGCTGTAAGAAACCATGACCCTGAAATTATGATTAGAGCATTTAAAATAGCAGGATATAGCAAAGAGCATATTGAAGAAAAGTTCCCTGCATTATTTAATGCATTTAAGTTTGGTGCTCCACCACATGCTGGTATTGCACCTGGTGTAGATAGAATGATAATGCTTTTAACTGAAAGCGAAACAATACGTGATGTTATAGCATTTCCAATGAATAGTAAAGCTCAAGATTTAATGATGGGTGCTCCTGGAAATGTTACTAAAGAACAATTAAGAGATGTTCATATTAAATTAGATATAAAATAATACATTTTGAATATTTATGTTTACTTATTGACTTCCTTTTCATTTTTTGCTACAATTATATTAGTTTTATGTAACTAATTATTCTTATTATTATAGGAGGAATATTTATGACTTACAATGAGAAAGAAATTCGGGATAGAGTTTTGAAACTGTCAAGATTTATGTCCAGAAGAGAAAAGGAGATTTTAAACAGAACTATAGAAGAAGCAATTTTTATCATTGACAAAAATGCAACTTTAAGGGAGACTGCTAAACACTTTGGCAAAGTTGCCAAAAGTACTGTGCAAGTAGATGTATCAGTACGGTTATGGTATTATTTTCCCAAACTTGCTGAACAAGTCAGCTCAGTTCTCTTTGTAAATTCTGAAGAATCCCTTATAAGGGCTACTGCTGCTAAGAAATGTAAAAAATGAGAAGATAAAGTTTTAAGAAAGCAAGGTGCAATGCACCTTGCTTTCTTATTTTAATATAATACTTTGTATGCTACTACAACCACCTGTGGGCCATCTGTATATGCCTCAAATATAATTGTATAGTCCTCTGTATTTGTAAATACAAAGTTCTTATTAGGATAGCTAACAGTAGCATCCATACCCTTTTCTACATATGAGGACCTTAAAGTATGGTGATGATGCTGAGTTGGCTCTATACCTATTTTGTATATACAATTATATACTGCTGTACTTACTTGGCAAACTCCACCTCCATATCCCATTGTTGATTTTCCTCCAACAATTATAGGAGCCTCTTTATATCCGTTTGCTTTGCTTGCAGGTCCTACTATTCCTTCAGTATTTTTCGTAGAATACCATGCGAACTCTTCTTCTGGTTCTATTACTAGTTTATTAATGCAACTAGCAGCGCGAGCCATGTTGAAGTTTCTGTTTTCTGAGCTTCCGTCTGTTTTGGTTATTACTGCAACTGATAACATCTCATATTCTTCAGGGTCTAACTGCTGAATTACCAAATAGTCATTTTTTACATAGCCTTCATCTCCGGAATTTGTCTCTATTTTGGTCCATTCTTCATCTTCCTCTGAAATAACAGTAACAATTTCACCAGGTGGCAGAACTGCAACAACTTTAGCATCCATATTGGGTGATTTTCTTAAGTTCAGCACCGTATCAACCTTTACATAGGCTTTGCTTTCGGGCCTTCCCATTGCTGATACTACCATTCTTGCATTGCTACTGCTTAATATCATAATAGCAATAGCCAATAAGATGCTCAAACCTCTCTTTAATTTTGTACTCCGTAAATTGTTTTTTGAAAGCTTCATTTGAACTTTCCTCCTTAAAATATTATTTAATACTTTTTTATTATAACATTTTATTTGAATTAAATCAATGTTTTACATAAAATATTGCAAAAATGATTGTTTCTTCCTAAATCTATTTAAATCAGTTAGCTAAAATTTGTGCCTCTACACGTGGGCAATTAATAATCACCTTACATACGCACAGCACTATTTATTTTTCAACTTTTTCATAATAGTCTAAATATAATGTGAAATAGCTTTGATTACTTACAGATATAATGTCATCTTTTTTACAGGTATATAGACTGAATCTCCTGTATTTTGTGTTGGACAAGCAACCTGCATAATTATTTTATCATTTCTATAAGCACCTAAAACACTACCTTGTGGCTCTTTAAAAAATTGTAAATACAACCATCCATTTCTTGGAATTGTTACTGTATTATTACTTAAAGTCAATTGCATTCGTGTATTTGGGTAAAACATGGAGTTTAAAGTTTCTTCACTTATACTCATATCTCCACTATTTGCAACTTTTACTCCGTTTATACTTGCTAATTGACTATCTAATTTTTGTCAAGACCTTTTTTATAAATTTATTATATTATTTTTTCGTATGGCAAACAAGCGAAAACGATATATTTTTTAAAAAATTGTATCTTTTTCACTTCTTTTATGATAAAATTCAATTATGGTTATTTTTCTAAGAATTGTTTATTATTTTTGCACATAGAATATAACATTCTTAGAATTTTTGTAGAACAAGCAGTTAGGCTTTCGTAATAGTGTTTGCCTTCTGCTTTTTTACTTTGGTAATAGATATATACTGGATGTTGTGGATAATTTGAAGCTCCTAGTTTTACTACCATTTGACTACAATTAAACAATATATATCTTGCATATTTATTTCCTCTTTTTGATATTGCTCCTTTCACATTTATACTTTTTCCAGACTGTTTTATTGTTGGATCGAGTCCACAGAAAGCTATTATTTCTTTTGGACTATTAAATCTCGTTATATCTCCTAATTCTCCTAGAATTTCTGCTGTCAGTATTTCTCCAATTCCATAAAACGAATTTATTATTTCATAATATGGTGATTGCTTTGCTGTTTCTATCATTTTATCTCTCAATTCATTTATGATATTGTTATTATTTTGTACTATTTTAGCCATAGCTGAAAGATTTTTTGTGTCTTCGTGTTCTTTATCAACTCCAGGATAAGAATTAATTGAAGCTGTTTTTATTGTTTCTGCTAGTCTTTTATAAAAGTTTAAATTTCTTCCATTAGTCTTGTATAAATTGTTATACAATGCATCAATTCGCTTTTCTTTCACTATTTCTGCATGTGGAAATTCTTTAATAAAGTTCAACGCTGTATCATCATAAATTCTTGTTGATTTAAAGATTTTCTCTAGCTCTGGAAAGCATATATTTATTAATCTCTTGTATCTATTTTTGCAACTAACATTATTCTGTAGTAAATAAAAATATTGTCTTGTCATTGCTTTTAAATTATCATATAAATCCTTTTTAGATAAATCGTGATATTCTACTTCATTTACAAAAAATAACTTTGCTAACCTGTAACAATCTTCTTTATCTGTTTTCGTTTTTCTAATAGTATCATAATTGTTTTTGGTCGTTAAACTATTGATAACTAAAGTATCAAATCCATTCTCTTTAAAATATCTTTCTACTGGTAAATGATATGTACCTGTTGATTCCATAAATACTGTTAAATTTTCTGGATTAATTTCTTCTATTTTTTCTTTTATTTTCTCAAACTCTTCTAAATTATGCTTTATTTCTTTTGTATCAATAAGTATCTCTCCATCACTATTCATAAGCATTATCATACTTTTATTTTTAGCAACATCTACACTTAATACTGTTTTCAAAATTATTCACCTACTTTCTTTTTGAACTTAAGTCTTTTACCTCTACTATTATTTCATC
>CATLDI010000026.1 GCA_949902805.1 uncultured Clostridiaceae bacterium | reverse complement strand
TAAAATACTTATATTTAATTCATTGTATTTAATTTCTTCTATTCCTTCATACCAAATGTCTTCAGTAATATTAATATACTCTATCGCTTTAATTTTAATTTGATTATAATTCCATAATTCAAATAATGGTATAACAAAAGTGCATACTATCAAAGTTATAAAAATACTAATCGTTTTGAATCTCTTTACTCTTCTTTCTTCAACTTTTTCTTTAAATACTAATTTCCGGTTTTCTTCCATGCTCATTTCTCCTTTTCTACATTAATAATTATTTAATATAGTTTCTACTTGTTATGTGTTAAGATTATAACACATTTATTATATCTTTTTCAATATTTTTTATTTACATTTTTGTTGCTGAACAGGAAAAAAGAGAGAAGCGAATACCATATGGTTATTCGCTTCTCTAACATTTGCCGCAACTCTGGCAGCCCAAATTTAAAATTGAGTCTAATTATTACTGTGGTATGGAAGACGTATAGACTCCTCATATTTTCGCATCTTCTGCATTCTAAATTTTAAAATGCACCACTTTAGTTAGACAAAACCACTAGGAAACAGCCGATTTTTTTCTTCTCGCATAGCCTCATTTTCCTCCCACATCCGCTTTTGGCCATCCTCTTGGCCACACTCACATGTCACCATTCTGGTGGATTCCGGTTTTCGGGTCACTCCCGACATCTCATTCCGGCCGTATCGCTTCTATATAAGCTCGGCCGCCGCAGCAAAATCATTTCTTCTCATTATTAGTTTTTTTAGTCGGTCCTCTTATCATGTCTTCGCGCCTCCTACGCTTAATGAAAAATATGATCTATAAAATGTTGGTTTCGCCATACTCAGCACTAAATGTGTGCTAAGGGCAGTTAATATACTGTGCTCTTTAAGCACTAACATTGTTATTTTAACATATTATTTTACATAAGTCAATAGTTTTTTGAAAAAATTTCTTTTTTGTATTTTTTGTTATAAAAGCGGTATAATTCATACATTATACCGCTCTTAATTTTTCCTTTCTGACTATAATTGCTGGAAATCCGTCATATACAATTTCCAATGTAGTTTTTGTAATTTTTTTTAAGTATTCAATTTCCTCTGGATTTTCTGAAAAGATTATCATAAAGTCATCATCTTTGTCTATAAATTTTATCATACAAAGAACCTCCTGTTTTAGTTATTATACTTAAACATTTCTACAAATTACTATATATAGTATACTATATTTTCTCTTAATTTTCAAGTTTTAGCTTAATTTTTATTTCAAGTGTTAAAAAATAATATTACAGTTCAGTAAGAAAAATTTATTAAATAAGATTCTAGGGTAATTTCTTCGAAGAGTTGGCGATTAATAATCGCCCCTAAAATTTGAACTGAATAAATTAATAATTTATATTCTTACTTAACTGTAACAAGAGGCTGTGGAAATTGCTGACACTATTTTATTTTTCTTCTCACATATTCATATAAGATAACTCCTGTTGCTACTGCCGCATTTAGGCTTTCGGTTTTTCCTAGCATTGGTATTTTTATTTTTTCGTTTGCTATTTCTAGCACTTCTTTTGAAACACCATTTGCTTCATTTCCTATTACTATTGCTTTTTTATTTAGTTCTACTGTATATATACTTTCATTTGTTTCTAGTGATGTTGCTATTACTTTATATTTATTTTTCTTTATATCTTTTAAAGTTTCAACTATATTTTTAGTTTCGATTATATTTAACCTAAATATTGCTCCCATTGTAGAACGCACTACTTTTGGGTTATATGGGTCTGCACAGTTTTGTGATAATATTATTTGTTTTAAGTTTACGCTGTCTGCTGTTCTTAGTATAGTTCCTAAATTTCCTGGGTCTGCTATTCCATCTAATACTAATATTATATCTTCATCATAAGATATTTCTTCTTTTGATGAACATTTCTTTATTACTGCTAATATCCCTTGTGGAGTATTTACATCTGAAATTGATTCAAATACCTTTTTTGATACGTATATACAGTCGTATTTTGCTATTTCGTACATTAAGTCTTTTGGAATACTTCCATCTGCTTCGCAGTCTTCACAAACTACTATTTTGCTTATTTTAGCATTTTCAGTAATTGCTTCTGCTACTAATTTTATTCCCTCTATTATATATTCTCCTGTTTGGTCTCTATATTTCTTTTCTTTTAATTTTTTTATATTTTTTATAATTTCGTTATCTTTACTCGTTATAACTTGCATACTTTTTATTTTTCCTTTCTGGATTTTTTTATTAGTATTTACAATTTTATTTTTTGTGTTATAATATAATTAAATTAAGAAATAAGGTACCACTTTGAAATTGTGGCTGCCATTTTAGTATAAAAAAATCACACCTATTGGCTTTTTAGAGGGTGTGATTTGATGTTTATTATTTGCTTAAAAATAGCTTTATTACTATAATTAAGGCGATTGTTGTTGGTATTATCATTATTATTTCAAAAAGTAAAATATGTATAAAAAGTATTAATAATATATCCATACAAACCACCTCCAGTCTTTACAAAACTAGAAATGGCAACCACACTTTTCTCTGTATTACCTTATTTCGTTTTTGTCACGATACATTTGTTCTTGTAAATCAAGTATTTCCCTTTTATTTATCCGACTTTTCATCTACAAAATTCGACATCAAATATTCTTTAATATCTTTAAAAATTTGTTTATCTGAAGTTTTATTTATTTTCAAAGTAGCATATCCTGGTGAGAATTTTAATTTGCTTGAATATTTTGTTACAAGTTTATCTATAATTGATGTATTAAACTTTTTACTATCATATATAAATATAACTCCATCTTTTTTCTCTGAAACTTTTGTTATTGCTGCTTTTTTTGCTAATTCTTTTATTCTTGCAACTTCTATTAAATTTTCTACTTCTTTTGGCATAACACCATATCTATCAATTATTTCATCTATTACATTTTGTATGTCTTCTTCTGTTCTACATAGAGCAATATTTTGGTATACTTCTATTTTTTGAGTACTATTTTCTATATATTCATCTGGTATATAGCTTGAAACAGATAAATCTATTTGTACATCTTGCTCTTCTTCTATTTCTATTCCTTGTAGTTCTTTTATTACTTCATCTAATAATTTACAATAAGTATCATATCCAACTTGTTCCATATGTCCAGATTGAATTTCTCCGAAGCATACTTCCAGCACCTCTTATTTCTAAGTCTCTCATTGCAATTTTGAAACCTGAGCCAAATTCTGTAAATTCTTTAATTGCTTTTAAACGTTTGTCTGCTACTTCTGTTAATAGTTTGTCTCTTTTATATGTAATATATGCATAAGCTTGTTTATCTGCTCTTCCAACTCTACCTCTTATTTGGTATAATTGTGCTAAGCCTAGTCTATCTGCGTTTTCTACAATAATTGTGTTTGCATTAGGTATATCAATTCCTGATTCTAAAATTGTAGTACATACTAAAACGTTTGTATTTCCATTTATAAATTCCATCATAATTTCTTCTAGTTCTTTTCCACTCATCTTTCCATGTGCAAATGATATTTTTGCCTCTGGAACTAGTTTTTGAATTTGCATAGTTTTAGCTTCTATATGTTCTACATTATTAAATAAATAGAATATTTGACCATCTCTTTCTAATTCTTTAGTAATAGCTTCTCTAATTACTTCTTCATCATATTCTAATACATATGTTTGAACTGGTCTTCTATTTTGTGGTGGTTCGTATATAACACTCATATCTCTTACACCAACAATAGACATATGTAGTGTTCTAGGTATTGGAGTTGCTGTCATTGTTAAAACATCTACTGATGCTTTATATTGTTTGATTTTTTCTTTATCTTTTACTCCAAATCGGTGTTCTTCATCTATTATAAGAAGTCCTAAATCCTTAAACTCTACATCTTTGCTAAGTAGTCTGTGTGTTCCTATTACTACATCTATTTCTCCTAATTTAAGTTTTTTAATAACTTCATCTTGCTCTTTTTTAGTTCTAAATCTATTTAATAATTCTACTTTTACTGCAAAATTTTCCATTCTTGCTTTAAAACTCTCGTATTGTTGATTTGCTAGTACTGTAGTTGGAACTAAATATGCTACTTGTTTTTGATCCATAACTGCCTTAAAGGCTGCTCTTATTGCTACTTCTGTTTTTCCATACCCCACATCTCCACAAAGTAATCTGTCCATTGGTTTTTGTGCTTCCATGTCTTGTTTTGTTTCTTCTATACAACGAAGTTGGTCTTCTGTTTCAGCATATGGGAAACTATCTTCAAATTGCTTTTGCCATGGTGTATCTTTTGAAAATGCAAAGCCTTTAATTTTTTGTCTTCTAGCGTAAAGTTCAATAAGTTCTTTTGCAACCTCTTGTAAGTTTTTCTTAACCTTTGCTTTAGTATTTTCCCACTCTTTGCTTCCTAATCTGTTTATTTTAGGAATAACTTCTCCTTCTCCAATATATTTTCTTATACTATCTAAGTCATTTGTTGGAATATAAAGCATGTCATCATTTCTATATCTTATTTTTATATAATCTTTTGTTATATTATCTGCCTTTATAGTATTTACGCCTACAAACTGACCTATACCATGACTTTTGTGTACAATATAATCTCCTATTTTCAAGTCTGCAAATACTACTTTTTCTGCTTGCTTAAATTTTTTACTTATCTTTCTTTTTTTTATGTTTGGACTAAATAATTCTTCTCCAGAAATAACAATTAAGTTTGCATCATAACATTCGAAGCCTTCGGTTAGTCTTCCCTGTGCTATTACTACTTGCTTTATAGGTTTTATTTCCATATTTGTAATTTTTGTTTTTTGCATTATTGTCATACTTGGTGTTAGAGCTATATTTGGTATTTCCTTTTCTGTAAGTAGTGCTGCAAATTTATTTACTTCTTCTTCATTTCCAGCTAAAACAATTATTTTTTTCTTCTCTTTTAAGTTATTTTTTATATCCTCAAAAAGTAGTTCTGTTTCACTTTTATAATAATTAACATCTCTATAATTAAATATAAATTTTGTACTACTTGCTTTTGTTAAGCCTATATCTTGATTTTCTAAGTATATAACTTGATTTGCTTCCATGTTATATTTGTACTCACTAATATTTCTTATTGAGTCAGGAACTGCTCTTTGTTTTTCTATTAATGATTTTATCAAATTATTATTTTCTATAATTATATTTTCTCTTCTTTGATTTACTTTAGAATATTCATCAATTAATACTATAAAATCATCATTTATATAATTTAAAAAAGTATTTTGTTTAGTATAAAATTTATTAAAATATTTGTCTATTTTATTTAAATGGCTTCCTTCCCTAATTGCTTCTATGTCTTCTGCATTTGTTTCATCTATTCTGCTTATTATATTTTCTATTGTATCATCTAGTATAAATTCATGTGCTGGATAAATTGTTATATTATCTAACATATTTGATGAACGTTGTGATGATATATTAAATTCTCTTATAGAATCTATATCATCTCCCCAAAATTCAATTCTAATTCCTTTTTTATCTGAAATTGCTATATCTACAATTCCACCTCTTACACTAAATTGACCTCTTGCCTCTACTAAATCATTTCTTTCATAACCTAAAGATGTTAGCTTTTCTTTTAAAGAATCTAGGTTATAGCTGTCATTTACTTTAAAATTTAGTACTTTTTCGTATAATGATTTTTTACTAATCATTTTTTGCATAATAGTTTCTATTGTTGTTACTATTATTTTTGCTTCTTTATTATATATTTTATTTAATATATCAATTCTTTCATAAGGTAAATCTTTGCTTTCTGCGATAAAGTCATATGGAACAATTTCTCTTTTAGGGAAGTATTCTACTTCATTTGTAAAATATGATAAATTTTTTATAATATTTTTTGCTTGTATTTCATTATACGTTATTATACATATAGGTTTCTTTATGGTTTCATATGTTGCTATTTCAAATTGTATCTTTCCAACGTCAGATAAGCCCGATATTGTTATCGGGCTATTTTTTTCTTTTATTTTTTGAGCGTATTCTTTGAATTTTGGTAGCTTCGTAAGCTCTTCTATAATGTAATTCATTTATATTCTCCTCTTATTTTTGGTGAGTATATTATACTACAGTTTTATTAGAAAATAAAGGAAAAATTTTAAAAATAAATTTAATATTTTTCCTTTATTCTTTTTATTATGCATATTTTCCCACTTTTCTAATATTTATATTTTAAGAGAGGTATTGTATGAAATCTGTTGTTTTGAATAAACCAAAATTTATATTTTTATCATTAAAACGAAATATTTTACCATTTCTGTTTTGCTTGTTTACTATATCTTTAGTTATATTTTCTAAATCTAACTTATCTGCTACTAAGTCGGGGTTGCTTTTGTGGGTTAATAATGTGGTTCCTTCTTTGTTTCCTTTTTTTATTGCAACAGAATTACTTAGTTATACAAATATCGTTTCTAAAATTGGTAAGTTACTAAACCCTATTATGAGACCTATTTTTAATGTTCCTGGCCAGCGGAGCATATGCGTTACTTATGGGAATTATTAGTGGCTACCCTATTGGTGCTAAAATTGTAGCTAATTTTAGGGAAAATAATTTATGTACTAAAGAGGAATGTGAACGTTTACTTGCTTTTACTAATAATTCTGGTCCTTTATTTATTATTGGTACAGTTGGTATTAGTTTATTTTATAATTCACTAATTGGTATACTTCTTTTTATAACTCATATTTTGGCTTGTTTGACGGTTGGTTTTATTTTTAGGTTTTGGAAATGTAACAAATTTGGAAAAGCTCAAGGCTTTCCATTACATCAATCTTCTATGCATAGTAATAAGAATGTTTCTTTTTCTAATTTAGGAGAGGTTTTGAGTAAGTCTATTTCCTCTGCTATTAGTACTATTTTTATAGTTGGAGGCTTTGTTGTACTTTTTAGTGTTATTTTATCTGTTTTGGAAAATAGCCATGTATTATCTGCTGTAAATAATATTTTTAGACCTGTTTTTCAATTATTCGGAATTAATAATACTGAGCTTTCTGCAGGTGTTATTTCTGGAGTTGTAGAACTTACTAATGGCTTAAAACAAATAAGTACTGTTGCTTGTAAGAATATATCTCTTAATATTATTTTGTGTGCTCTTTTACTTGGTTTTGGGGGTATTTCTATTTTACTTCAGGTTTTTAGTATAACTTCTAAAACTGATATTTCTATAAAGCCTTATATTATTGGTAAGGTTTTGCATGGAATAATTGCTGCTTTTTATACATATATATTTATTAGCTGTTTCCCTATTTTTAATTTGAATTTGTAAATTAAAAAGAATAAAATGGTTTATGGGTAAATCCAATTTTAAAAACCTAAATATCTTATAAAAGGATGATTTTATGGATAAGAATGTTGATTATAATAGTTTTTATGGTTTTGGTGGTTATTCTCCTTATTCTTCCGCTACTCCTGAAGGATTTGATGGATGCTATGCAGATTTTAACCCTATGGCGCAATATGAACAAGGTTATATGTATTATAGATTTTTAACTCAACAATTAGAGTATAAAATTAAATGTAAAGAGTTTGAGAAAATGTGTAATGATAATAAAGAAAACAGAAATGAACGCAGAGTCTGTTAGACTTTATGCGTTCATTTCTACTTTTTTAAAATTTACCAAGCATGTATTTTTACTAAATCTTCTATTACATCTGATGAGTTTGGAGCGATTTGTTTTATTACTAAATCATTTAATAGGTTATCTATTTTTTCTTCGTTATCAGTTATGTTTTTAATATTTGCTACTTCAATTGTTTTATCATTTGTATTATTACTTTTTACTATTTCTAGTCCATATTTCTTGTTTTTTAATTTGTAATAGTTAATGCTCTCTTCTATGCACACATTATTTAACCCTAATATTTTGCTAACTTTTATTGTGCCATATAGATTTTTCATTTGAAGTTCTTCCCCTTTCTTTAAAAAATGATAATTTTTATTGTATAACAGATTCCTATATTTTACAAGAACTTTTCATCTTCTAATTTCGACATTTTCCCCCACTTAATTCGACATTGTGTTGTTACAGCATTTACTTCTACACTAACACAAAGTAGGTAATATATTTTTTTTGTAATGAAGTCCTCACAGCTCTCCCATAGCAGTCCAAATACCCATTGTCTTGGAAATCGAAATAAAATATATTACTTACTAGGAGTAAATTTTAATAGAGTTACTGTAAACACCATTTCTAAATTTTAAATATTTTTTCATATTTTACTTGCTTTTAGCAATTTATTATGTTATTATAAATGTGTAGTATTAAATTTAGGAGGTGAATTTCCTAGCTATTGTTAGGAAACTTATATGAGTCATATTTTACAAAACGTGAAATCAGGTTTTGCTAATATGAGTGAATTATTTGGAATATTTTTAAGAGTAGATGAAAATAGTGATAGCTATGATTTATATATAAATGGCAAAGACACCGAACTTTCTCAAATTGCTGAAGAGTTAAAAGTGGTTGAAGAACAACAAGAGAGTAATAGACTTTCTTTATTTACCGCTAGAAAGCAACGAACAAGTTCAAATACAAAGGTTGCAAAAAAAAACTTTAAATCTAATCCTTCGGCTAAAGGTACATCTGTAATAGAAAATGTTTCAAAAAATGAACGTATTAGAGAAGAAATAGAACCTGAAAAATAAAAAAAGCAGATAATAATCTGTTTTTTTTATACATTTTTTAAGTTTTCTAATGTTTTGTTTTCATTTATGTCTGTTAATGTTGCTTTTTCTATAACAGCTACATACTTTGAATCCTCATTATATCTTCAGCAAAACTAAATTTATATAATATTTGTGAAGCATTAGGAATTTCATATGTTATTCCACAATTAAGTTTATTTTATCCTTTGCCATTAAATTATCATATATTTCGTTTACCTTTTCCACATCTTCTCCATATATTTCTTGTAGCCTTATATCACTTTCCAATTGGGATTTTCTTAATGTTGCAACTGTTAAAAATGCACCTGTTAAAATAGTTGCAAAAAATAGTATGGTTATAATTATTAGTAATGATACTGCTGCCTTTTCTTCAATTACTTTTTTTCTTATGTTTTCTACCATATATTCTTTCCTTCCTATAAATTGTTTTATATTATTTTATATTATTTTATATTACTTTATATCTATTTTCAATACTTTTTATTAATTATATTGTTTTATTTCTCGTAAAGGCGAATTTTTCATTGCCAATGCAACAACTTTTTTTGAAAAAGTGTTGTTGTCTACTTTTTCATATTTGAATTACTCTTTTAAGTAAAATATCTTTATTTTCAAGTTTTCCGTATATGAAAATCATTTTATTTTTATTTAAATTTCTATAGCAATAGTCTGCATTTTCGTCATATGCTTTTGCTTTTATTATACTTTTATTTTTCAATTCAATGTTAATTGTCGCTATTGATGTTTTTTTACTATTATATATAAACTTGAATTCTATATTTGTTACTATTTTTCCTATTATAAAGCATTCGTTCATTTACTTTTCCTTCATTATTTATTATAAGTTCATAAAAAGCATATATTCAAAAGCTTCACCTTTTTGTCTATGCTTTTTCCTTGACTTTTAATAGTTTTAGGAATATACTTTATTTATCTTGTAGAAAGGATTTTGATATATGGATAATATTATAGAAATTAGATGGCATGGTCGCGGTGGTCAAGGTGCTAAAACTGCTTCTTTACTTCTTGCAAACGCTGCTTTTAATACAGGTAAATATATTCAAGGTTTTCCTGAATATGGCCCTGAGAGAATGGGTGCACCTATTACTGCTTATAACAGAATAAGTACTTTACCTATTAGACTTCATAGTAATATTTATGAACCTGACTATGTTGTAGTTGTTGACGATACTTTGTTAGAAACTGTAGATGTAACTGCTGGTTTAAAGGAGACTGGTGCAATTGTTATTAATACAACAAAAGATATAGAAAGTATTAGACCTATGCTTAAAGGTTATAAAGGAAAAGTTTATACTATTGACGCAAGAAAGATTTCTGAAGAAGCTTTAGGAAAATATTTTCCTAATACCCCAATGCTTGCAGCTATTGTAAAAGTTTCTAATATAATGACTGAAGAAGAATTTTTAAATGATATGAAAACTTCTTTTAAACATAAATTTGCTAAAAAACCTGATGTTATTGAAGGAAATATAAAAGCTTTAGAAATGGCCTTATCAGAAGTTCAAAGTTAAAAGTTGAGTTTTTTGGGTTACTAGTAGTTTTTCATATACACTTTATGCTGTTTTGTGTAGTAAAGATTTTATGCTAATTTTTGAAACATCTTTAGAATTGGCTTTTTGTTTAATCATTTTACTATTTGCTTTAAAATATAAAAATAGTAAATAGAATATAAAAGGAGTGTCCCCACCGTGCCGAATTCGGAACGAAAAGGACCGTCCCTAGCGTGCGGAAAGGAGAGTTTATATATGACTAAAATTAATAAAGAATCACCTTGGCAAGATTTAACACCTGGTGGAACTATGTATAAAGCTGGAAATTCTTTGGAGTTTAAAACTGGTGATTGGAGAAGTGTTAGACCTATTTATTTAGAAGAGAAATGTAAACAATGTGGTTTGTGTTTTCCTGTTTGCCCTGAAAATGCAATTCCAGTTAATAAAGAACAAAAAAGAGAAGATTTTAATTATGACTATTGTAAGGGTTGTGGCATTTGTGCTAATGTTTGCCCATTTAACGCGATAGAAATGAAAGAAGAATAATTAATAGCAATGGGATGGAAACTTTGTTGCATAAAAAGGTGTGTCCCTTTTGACAAAAAAATTGTCAAAAAGCTCCGTCCCCATTGACAATTTGAGAGGAGATAAAAATTATGAGTATACGTGAACGTTTAAGTGGTAATGAGGCCTCTGCTATTGCTATGAAGCAAATTAACCCTGATGTTGTTGCTGCTTTTCCTATTACACCTTCTACTGAAATACCTCAGTATTTTTCTACTTTTGTTAGTAACGGTGTGGTTGATACTGAATTTGTTGCAGTTGAAAGTGAGCATAGTGCTATGAGTGCTTGTATTGGTGCTGAAGCAGCTGGTCGGAAGGGCTATGACTGCTACTTCTTCTAATGGCTTAGCTTTAATGTGGGAAATGATTCAAATTGCTTCTTCACTAAGGCTTCCTATTGTTATGCCTTTAGTTAACCGTGCTATTTCGGGGCCACTAAATATACATTGTGACCATTCAGATGCAATGGCAATTAGGGATAGTGGCTGGATTATGCTATTTTCTGAAAATAATCAAGAGGCATATGATAATTTACTTATGGCTCACAGAATTGGAGAGCATAAAGATGTTATACTTCCAGTAACAGTGTGTCAAGATGGTTTTATAACTTCACATTCAATTGAAAATATTGAATTATTAGAAGATGATATTGCTAGGAAATTTGTAGGTGAATATAAACCTGAGCACTATTTGTTAAATAGTAAGGAACCTATTAGTGTTGGACCTATGGATTTACAAGCATATTTATTTGAACATAAATATCAAGAAGCAAATGCAATGAGAAATGCTAAAAATGTTATTTTGGAAGTTTCTAAAGAGTTTGAAAAGTTAACTGGAAGAGGTTATTCTTTATTTGAAGAATATAAATTAGAAGACGCTGAAATTGCTATTGTATGCATGAATTCTACTGCTGGAACTACAAAAGTTGTTGTAGATGAATTACGTACTAAAGGTATTAAAGCTGGCTTACTAAAAATAAGAGTATATAGACCATTCCCTGCTGAAGAAATTGCAAAAGCACTTTCAAATGTAAAGGCCTTAGCCGTACTTGATAGGGCAGATTCACTAAATGCTTGTGGAGGAGCATTATTTACAGATGTAACTTCTGGAATGTTTGTAAATAATGTATATGTTCCTACTGTTAATTACATTTACGGTATTGGTGGCAGAGATACGACAGCCAAAGATATTAAAGGTGTATATAATGATTTAATGGAAATTGTTAAAACTGGAAAAGTTGATAATCCATATAGATATTTTGGATTAAAAAATAGATAATTGAAATCGTAAGTCAGAGGTCGGATATCGGATATTAGTGGTAAATTTTATAATTATAGTAGAACTAGATTGGTAGGTAATTATCTCTTCAAAGAAATTACCCTAAAAATCCGACCTCCGATTTCTGACATCTGACCTCTATAATGAAAGGATTTGATAAATAAATGGCATATAATTTAAAAGAAATAGTTGCAAATAAACCACCTGTATTTGTTTCAGGTCATAGAATGTGTGCTGGTTGTGGCGCACCAGTAGTAGCTAGAATGATTATGAGGGCTTTAAAAGAAGGCGACCACACAGTAGTTTCTAATGCTACTGGTTGTATGGAAGTTTCTACTTGTATTTACCCTTATAATTCTTGGGATTGTTCTTATATTCACACAGCTTTTGAATGTGCAGCCGCAACATGTTCAGGTGCTGAGGCTGCTTATAAAGCTTTAAAGAGAAAAGGTAAATTACCAGAAGATGAACATACTAAATTCATAACTTTTGGTGGAGATGGTGGAACTTATGATATAGGCCTTCAAAGTTTATCGGGCGCTATGGAAAGAGGTCATGACATGACTTATGTGTGCTATGATAATGGTGCATATATGAATACAGGTATTCAACGTTCTTCAGCAACACCAAAATTTGCTGATACAACAACTTCTCCTGCTGGCGAAGTTATACCAGGTAAAATGCAAGTAAGAAAAGACTTAACTGAAATTATGGCTTCACATCATTTACCATATGTTGCACAAACAGCGGCAATTATGAACTTTAAAGATTTATATGAAAAATCTGAAAAAGCAATTTATACTGAGGGTCCAACATTTTTAAATGTACTTTCTCCATGCCCTAGAGGTTGGGGTTACCCTACAGATGAGCTTATGAAAATAAATAAACTTGCAGTAGATACATGTTATTGGCCACTTTATGAAGTAGTAGATGGGAAATATAAAATAACATATAAACCTGCTAAAAAATTACCTATTGAGGAATTTTTAAGACCACAAAGACGTTTTAAGCATATGTTTAAGCCTGGTAATGAGTGGATGATTGAGGAATTTCAAAAAGAGGTTGATAAAAGATGGGAAGAACTTTTGGCTCTTGAAGCTATTTCAGAGCAGCACTTAGTAAATAATGAATAATGAATAGTGAATAGTAAATAATTTTTATTAGTATATAATTATTTGCTATTCATTTTAGTTTTCATTTTCAAACTAAAAAGCACCAGTCTAAATTTGACTGGTGCTTTTTACTCTTAATCCTTTGAGAGTACCTCTTTGACGGCTTCAACAAGTTTGTCGACCTTTGCCTGCTTGTCCTCTCTTTTCATAATTTCATTTACGAGCTGCTGCTGTTCCGCCGTTAAGCCTTTCATCATTTCGTTCGCTGTTGTCATTTCCATATGAAATTCTCCTTTCTAATTTGAACTACACTTTTGCATTTACGACATTATTATATCATAATATTTTACATAATTCAATAGTTTTTTGTTTATTTACTAGTAGAGCCAAATCCTCCCTTTCTTGTTCCTTCTGCTGCATCATCATCTGTTACTAAATATTTTTGGAATATTGCTTGTCCTATTGCATCACCTTTTTTTATTTCTATATCTTCATCTTTTATATTAAAGAATGAAAACATAAAATGTCCATCATTATCTGGATTTCCATAGTAATCTTTATCTATTACACCTATACTATTAGCCAATACTAATCCTTTTTTGCTTGGATTAGAGCTTCTATTTGCTAATATTAGTACTTCATCATCTGCCATATATGCTTTAATACCTGTTTTTACTAATGTTGGTTTCATTCCCTTTTTGAAAGATGGCACTATGCAATCTTCTGCTGCTTCTACATCATATCCTGCTGAATATTTTGTTTTTCTTACTGGCAAGTTGATATTTTTATCTTCAAAACCTTTTGCTACTTCAAATCCTCTTATTTTTTCCATTTTAAATCATTTCCTTTCTTAATTAGAAGTTGTAGGTTGGAAGTTAGAAGTCAGATTTCTAGTAATTTGTTTGAAGCAATTACCTAATTAACTTCTAATTCTTCTCTAACTTTTATATCATTTTTTCATTATACGATTGTTTTGTCAATAGTTTTTTAATAATTTTTTCTATTGACATTTTTTTCCTTTTGTATTATAACTATAAAAGTAAATTTGAGAATTATTCTCTATTTCAAAAAATTAGGAGGTATTAATATGGAATTAAAAGGTTCAAAAACAGAGGCTAATTTAAAAGCTGCTTTTTCAGGAGAATCTGAGGCAAGAAATAAATATACTTATTTTGCAAGTGTTGCAAAAAAAGAAGGTTATGAGCAAATAGCTGCTATATTTTTAGAAACAGCTGAAAATGAAAAAGAACATGCTAAAATTCATTTAAAATATTTAAATGGTATTGGCGATACAATGTCAAACCTAGCAGATGCAGCTGCTGGCGAAAACTATGAATGGACAGATATGTATGCTACATTCGCCAAAGAAGCTGAAGAAGAAGGATTTACTGAAATTGCTGCTACTTTTAGAGGAATTGCTGCTGTTGAAAAAGAACATGAAGAAAGATATAGAAAACTTTTACAAAATGTTCAAGATGGTGAAGTTTTCAAAAAAGGAAGTATTGTAATTTGGAAATGTAGAAACTGTGGACATATTGTTGTTGGAACAGAAGCTCCAAAAATTTGCCCAGTTTGTAAACACCCACAATCATACTTTGAAATAAAAGCTGAAAATTATTAAAATTAAAATGAGGTTTGCAAACCTCATTTTAATTTTATCTTAATTCTTTCTTTTCAAGAAGTTTGCTTTTTGTTCACAAAAAGGACAAATATTATTGGTATATTATATTCATAGTTAAGATACTAATATTACCCTTTAGGGCTTAACTAAATTAGAAACATCCCCTTTTATTTTCTAAAAGCGAAATTAGATATATAATTCTAATTTCGCCTTTTTTTATTTATATAAATATTTTTGTGGGTTTATTTGGCTTCCATTTTTTCGTATTTCGAAATGTAAATGGTTTCCTGTTGAGAAACCTGTTGAACCTACTTTTGCTATTTCATCTCCTGCTTTTACTTCGGCCCCTACTTTTGCTATTAACTTACTACAATGGCCATAATATGTTTGTATTCCATTTTCGTGTGATATTATTATTAGGTTTCCGTATCCACCCATCCATCCTGAATAAGTTACTTCTCCATCAGCAGCTGCTACTATTTTTGTTCCATATGGTGCTGCTATATCCATTCCTTTATGTGTATGGTCACGTATACTTTCATTTGCGCCAAATCTTGAGGTAATTGTTCCGCTTACTGGTTTTACTCCAAAATATACTCCATCTAAGGTAGCTGATTTTATTTTTTCTTGATTATTGACAGCATCTAAAAGTTCTACTTCTGCTGTTTCTACTGTTGATGCTACTTGAATAGTTTCATTTATTCCATTTATATCTTGTGTATAAATTTCCTTTACACTTATATCAATTTCATCTGTTTTTGCTTTATAATCATTTTTTATGCTAGCTACTGTTTCTTCTGCTTCTTCTATTGAATTTACATATACAGCTGTACTTCCTTCTACTGCTATTTCATATAATCTGTAAGTAGTAATTGCTTCAGCATTTATTTTATTAAATATCTCTTCTTCATTAGTTTCTTCTGAATTATTTGCTAATACTAATTGATATTTTGGCATTTCAAAAATGTCTACATATGCTACATTTTCTTCATTCTTATTTATTATTTGTTCATTTACTAATTTTTCAAATTTATATTTATTTGAAACATATCCAATTTCCTCTCCTGAAATTGTTACTTTATATACTGTTTTATATTTTAATAACATTATTGCAAGAATAATTATTAATGAGACTACAACTATTGTAAATAGCTTTGTTATATCTTTAGTGCAATTTCTTACTTTCTTGTTTAAAATATATATTCACTCTCCTTTTTATTTGCACAAACCGCTAATTATATTATATTTTTCCATAATTTTCTTGTGCGCTACTTGTTATTATACCATATATTTTATGTAATTGCAAATTTTTTATTCACATTTCACATAATTCGCTTAATGGTTACAGTAAAGTAAAAATATAAATTATTGATTTATTTAATTCAAATTGTAGGGGCGATTATTACTAACCTCACCTACATAATAAAACTTTTTTTCTTACTGAATTATAACTCTTGATATACTTTAACAATTCACTTCATTTTGCTATACGTAGCACTTATATATAGTTTAAACTTATTTTAATCAATATTAGTCATTTACAACTTTTACACAATAATCGTGTATATTCACACAAATAAAATTTCTTCTTTGAACTTGCTCAAAAGCACTTTTTCAAAATGTGCAGTAAACACACTATAACACTTTTTTAACGCTACCCGCTAAAAGTGTTAGTGTGGCAGGGAAAAATAAATTTTTTCCCCACACCCCTTTGCCTAAAAAATATCTACATATTTTTTAGGTTTTAGTTAAAATTGCTATTCTCAACTTTAACTAAAAAAATCAGCCACTAAAGTAGTTTATCTACTATAGTAGCTGATTTTCTATATGCAAATGATGTGCCTTATATAAAAGTTTTTTCATTTGCATATAATTTTGCTATTCTTTGCTAGTTCATTTTTCTTTTTATTCTCCTTATTTTAAATTTCTAGCCATTTTAAATTGTTTTTAGTATAACTTTATATTTTTAAAATGTAGACAAAAAATTCCTATAAAAAAATCGCTTTGAAATTTTTCAATCCAAAACGATTTCTTTAATTTGGCAACCGCTGTTGCCAAAATTATTATAGCATTTATTTCCAAATTTTTCATTATAAATTCAAAAAAAGATGATTTCGTATATATTTTTTACAAATCATCTTTTAAATATGTGAAAATTTTATTATTTCTAAATTGTTGCTAGGAGGAAACCTTTGCTATTACTACATTTTAATTTTTCGTCATAAGAGAATAAAATCGTTATCACTAGTGCAATTAAGGTTATTCCTTTTTCCCACACAATGTTTTTCTTTATATTTCTTTTTTTGTTAGCAACTGTTTTATTATTTAACTTTTGTTCTTTTATTTTTTACATTTTTATTCTCCTCATTTGTTATTTTTTCTTAAGAATTGCATTTTATGTATTATTATTTTTATTTACATTCTATTAATTTTTTAATTTTCTGTCAATAGGTTGTTAATAAAGTTTCTATTTTATTAATAATTTTTTCTTTTTTATTGAATTATATGTTAATAAAGGTCTGTCCCTTTTGACAAAAATGTTGTCAAAAAGCTCCGTCCCTATTGACACTCATGTTTGTATATTACTTTGCCAAATTTTATTTCGTTTAATTTCTTTTGTATTTCTACTATTATAAGTGGTATAAATGATATTATAATTGTATATATCCATTGTGCTTTGTTTAATGGTACTAGTTTAAATATGCCCGCTATTTGTGGAATTATAACTACTGTTACTTGCATTAGTGTTCCTAGAATGAAGGCTCCTACTAAATATTTGTTTTCAAATATTCCGCGCTTTGAATATTGATTCTTCTGATTTTATATTGAAGCAGTGTACAAGTTCTAACATTCCTAATGATACAAATGCCATTGTTCTTCCTACTTCTACTCCATATAAATTATTTCCTAGGCTAAATGCTAGAAGTGTAAGCATTCCTATCATTGTTCCTTCTATAAAAATTTTGCTCCATAAGCCATCTGCGAATAAACTTTTTTTGCTGTCTCTTGGTTTTTTATTCATAATGTCTTTATCTACTGGTTCTAGTCCTAATGCTATTGCTGGAAGTGAATCTGTTACTAAGTTTATCCATAATAGTTGAATTGCTAAAAGAGGAGATTTTAGACCTAATACTAAGCCCATAAATATTGTTACTATTTCTCCAATATTTGTTGATATTAGAAAGTGTATTGCTTTTCTTATATTATCATATATGTTTCTACCTTGTTTTACTGCTTCTACTATTGTTACAAAATTATCATCTGCCAAAACCATATCTGCTGCATTTTTTGCTACATCTGTTCCGTTTTTTCCCATTGCTATGCCAATATTAGCGTTTTTTAAGGCTGGGCTATCATTTACTCCATCTCCTGTCATTGCTACTACTGCCCCTGTACTTTGGTATGCTTTTACAATTCTTACTTTGTCTTCTGGTGATACTCTTGCAAATACTGAGTATTTCATTATATCTTTTTCTAATATATTTTGTGGAATATTTTTAAGTTCCGCTCCTGTTATTGCTAAATCATATGTTCTTAATATTCCTAAATCTTTTGCTATTGCTTTAGCTGTTGTAATGTGGTCTCCTGTAATCATTACTGTTTTTATTCCTGCTTTTCTACATGTTGCTACTGCTTCTTTTACACCTTTCCTTGGTGGATCTATCATTCCAATTAATCCTACAAATACTAAGTCTTCTTCCTGTATATTGGCTGGGTCATTTGTCTTTTTATAAGCTACTGCTATTACTCTTAAAGCTCTTTCTGCCATTTTGTTATTGTTTTGTTCTATTTTTTCTATTATATTTGTTGATAATGTTAATTCTGTATTTCCATCAAAATATTTTGTACATTTCTTTAATAGTATGTCTGGTGCTCCTTTTGTAATACTTATATATTCATGCCCATCTTTGTGTATTGTAGTCATCATTTTTCTGGTAGAGTCAAATGGAATATCGTTTACTCTAGTTTTTAGTTTATAAAGTTCTAATTTATTAATATTTTTTTCAAGTGCTGCATTTACAATTGCAACTTCTGTTGGTTCTCCTGTTCCAGTTAATTTGCCATTTTTTGTTTCTATATTTACATCTGTACACATTGTACCCAATTCTAGTATTTTTTCTTCTTTTGATCCTACACTATACATTTGTACTACTTGCATTTTATTTTGTGTTAAAGTTCCTGTTTTATCTGAACATATTACGCTTGCTCCTCCTAGGGTTTCTACTGCTGGTAACTTTCTTATAATACTACTTTTCTTTGCCATTTTAGTTACACCTATTGATAGCACTATTGTTACTATTGCTGGCAAACCTTCTGGTATTGCTGCTACTGCTAACCCTACTGATGTCATAAACATTTCTACTGGTGGTATTTTTTTAAATAACCCTATTGCAAATATTAATATACATATAACTAAACATGCTATTCCTAAGGTTTTCCCCACTTCTGCAAGCTTTTTTTGTATTGGTGTTTCTGGTGCTTTATCTTCTATTATCATATTTGCAATTTTTCCTACTTTTGTATTCATTCCTGTTTCAGTAACTACTGCTTCTGCATGTCCATTTACAACAATACATGAAGAAAATACCATATTTAGCATATCTCCTATTGGTACATCTTTATCTAAAATTACATTTTCATCTTTTAGTACTGGCAGAGTTTCACCAGTTAAACTTGCTTCTTCTACTTTTAAGTTTGAAGTTTTTATAAGTCTTGCATCTGCTGGCACATAGTTTCCTGCTTCTAGTAAAACTATATCTCCTGGCACTACTTCTTCTGCTTTTATAGTAATTATTTTTCCATCTCTTCTTACTTTTGCAACTGGTGCAGCTATTTCTTTCAATGCTTCTAAGCTTTTTTCTGCTTTTGCTTCTTGCACTACTCCCATTATTGCATTTAATACTACTATTGCAATAATAATTGCTGAATCTATGTAATCACCACTTCCATCCATTTTGGCTACTACGGCTGAAATTATTGATGCTATTATTAAAATAATAATCATAAAGTCATTAAATTGTTTTATGAATTTTATGAATATACTTTCTTTCTTTTTATCTGCTAATTTGTTTTCTCCAAAATGCTTTTTTCTTTCTTCTACCTCATTTGAGTCAAGTCCACTACTTACGTTTGTCCTAAAGTTTACCTCTACTTCATTAATAGCTTTTGTATGCCACATAAAAAACACTCTCCTTTGCTAAAAAAACATATTTCTTTTATATGTATATGTTCTTGTCCACAAATTATGAGTGTTTTGTTAATAATAAATATATTTTATTTAATGTTTTCAATGTTTGGTATTAGATATACTTTTCCCTCAATTCCAGAATTGAAGCTTGCTTTCTGAAAGGCACTATTAATTGTTAAAATTCCTGTTTCTGCATTATATAATTGTTTTAATGTCTTACCACCAGTTATTCCCTAATTAGCATTCCAGTGGTCATAAATTTATAAACAAAGTTATCAATTGTGATATTTTTATAATCAGCATATATTTCCTTTATATCAAATTCTGTTGTTACCACTCCATTATTATTAATAACAGAATTTAAATTACCTATAAATATAATTTCAGATTTATCATCCTTTGATGCTAGTTTTACTCCATTTATACTTGCTAATTGTAATGAACTATTTATTTCAAATTCATATGGATATTGATTTAATTTTGTAAATATTGAAGTTGGATTTTCGCTTACTTCATATTTTGTACTTGCTATTTTGCTTTTTTCTGTTACATATTGTATTTCGTCATCTTCTTTTAGTATTTCTGATAATTCTTTTAGTGTTGGCATTTCTTGCTTTCCTGAGTATTTGTTCATTTGAGCTGTTGTTATTTTTAAGTTTATTATATCTGTTGCTTCTTGCTTATTTGTTAGCTCTTTTGCCTTTGTAAATATTCCATTATTTCCTAAGCTTAAATATATTGCTACACTTGCTAATATTATTAAAATTATAATTGTTATTATTAATGCTATTCGCGTTATAGCTTTCTGTTCTTTTGTTTTTAGCATATTTTGCTTCCTTCTTTTGTCATTCTTTACAGTATAAGTATTTTGTGTATATTAAATATTATACATTTATATTCTACTAACAACTTATTTTTCTGACAATATTTTCCAATACTACATTTTTAATATTTTGCAATAATTTATTTCTATTCTTTAATTACTAAAACCCTGTTCTTGGCAATTTATTTTTTGATTTGTTTGTTATTTTAAGTTCTATTATTTCTTCGTGTTTTTTTATTTCTATTTCATATTCTATTTCATTTAATTCATATTGTTCATTAGTTTCAATTTCCTTTATTGTGTATTTTCCCTTTTCTAAATTATTTGTTATTGCAATTCCTTCTTCATTTGTTATTAGTGTTTCTACTATTTCTCCTTTATCATTCTTTACTTCAAATTTTACGTTTTGAATTGGAGTTCCTGCTTTTTGACCTGTTATTTTGTTGTCATCCTCACTTGTTTTTATAATTTTTATTTTGCCTTTTATTCTTTCGTTTTTTATTTCTACTTTGGTTTCTTTATTTCCTTCTATTTGAATTTCTATTTTTTCATCATTTAGTACATATTCTTCGTTCGTTTTTACTTCTCTTATTATATAATTTCCTATATCTAAATTTTCTACTATAATTTCCCCATTTTCATTTGTTATGAATGTATTTATATAGTTTTCTTC
>CATLDI010000025.1 GCA_949902805.1 uncultured Clostridiaceae bacterium | reverse complement strand
CCTTTCTTTTAATATTATGTCTTTATCTTATATTTAAATATTAATTTCGTCAATACTTATTCTATTATTTTATAGTTTATACTTGACTATTCATTATCAAATAAATAAAAACGAACGATAAATTATAGCATTCGTTTTTATTATTTATATTTACTCTATTGCATTTACAAGAATTTTAAGTGTTTCTATATGGTTATTTGCTGCAGCACGTTTGATAGCATAGTTATCCTATACAGTTAAATCTACTCCTGCTTTTATCAGTAGCTTTACTACTTCAGTATTTTCATCCTCTAATGCATAATTAATAGCATCTGCAGTTACATTTCCCCCTGCTTCAATTAACATTTCTAATGCTACTATCTGTTCATTCACTTCATAATCAATAGTTCAGTTAAATTTAACTCGTTTCATATTTTTCCTCCTTATTGTTTGGATAATTATCCTTCTATAAAAGCAAGGAAAGTTAATAGTTTGTGCATAATATAATATTATATTTCTAATATTTCGTCAATATATTTACATAAATCAATTAAAATAAAAAACACAGCAAATGCTATGTTTCTTACTTTCTTTATATTTAATTTATGCTTTTTTTGCAATTTCAGCAATTTCAGTAAATGCTTTTGGATCGCTTACTGCTAATTCTGCTAGCATTTTTCTGTTTACTACTATGTTTGCTTTTTTCATTCCAGCTATTAATTTGCTGTATGTTGTTCCGTTCATTCTTGCTGCTGCATTTATTCTTGCTATCCATAGTTTTCTGAAATTAGATTTTTTATCTTTTCTTCCTACATATGCATACATTCCTGATTTCATTACAGCTTGTTTAGCCATTCTGAATCTGTAATGTTTTGCTCCATAATATCCTTTTGCTCTTTTTAATATTTTTTTATGTTTTTTATGTGTTATTCTTGCTGTTTTTACTCTTGCCATTTTATTTTCACCTTCCTTATTATATGTCAGTGGACACACCTTACCCTTTTGTCACTTCCACTTGCGCAAAGGAAATAATCCCCTCCCCTTATGAATTAGTGCTCAAATAGTAGTAGTGCTCACCTTTTTATTATTTTTTATTAGTTTCCATATGGTAACATTTTTTTAATTCCTGCTTCACATGTTTTGTCCGCGTAAGCATCTTGTATTTTTCCTCTTGATTTTGCTCTTGATGTTTTATTTGCTAAAAGATGTCTTCTGTTTGATTTTGTTCTTTTTACTTTTCCTGTTGCTGTATATGAATATCTTTTCTTTGCAGCTTTATTTGTTTTTAGCTTTGGCATAATTATTTCCTCCTTTTTGAATTTGAGGTCAGATGTCGGAGGTCAAATATTGGATGTGAGAGGTCAGATGTTGGAGGTCGGAAATTTAAGTGAATTCTTCGAAGAAATTACTTATATTCTGACTTCTGACTTCTGACTTCTGACTTCTATTCTCTAACTTCTGTTTTCTGACTTCTGCTATATATTTCTATTAGCTATTTTTACTTTTTAGCTAATATTATAAACATGTTTTTACCTTCTAATACTGGTCTTTTTTCTGGAGTTGCTATGTCTGATAGTTCTTCTATGAATTTGTTTAGACCTGCTTCGCCTTGTTTTACATAGTTTAGTTCTCTTCCTCTAAACCTTACTGTAATTTTTACTTTGTTTCCATCTTCTAAAAATTTTCTTGCATTTTTACATTTGAAACCAAAGTCGTGTTCTTCAATATTAGGAGTTATTCTAATTTCTTTTAGTTCAAAAGTTTTTTGCTTCTTTTTTGCTTCCTTTTCTCTTTTTGCTTGTTCAAATTTATACTTTCCGTAGTTCATAAGTTTGCATACTGGCACTTGTGCATTTGGTGCTACTAGTACTAAGTCTAATTTCTTTTCATATGCCATATCTAATGCTTCATGAATTGAAATTGGTCCTATCTTATTCCCTTCATTGTCAATTATTTGAACTTCTTTTGCTCTTATTTGTTCATTAATAGGTAAATCTTGTTTTATAAAAAACACCTCCAAAATTCTTTTTGTTACAAAAAAAGATTGACTTTGAAGCCAATCCACCACATAAATATAATACTAGTTATTCACTAGTTAAAGATATTTATTAACCTTTTTCCACAAAGTTAAGGTGAGAAGTGGATAACTTCTTCTTTTTCGAACATTTATATAATAACTTGTTTTTTTTAAAAAGTCAATACTTTTTTCATATTTTTGTTGACTTTTTGTTATTTTTGTATTAGAATAATGTAGCGTAAGTATGAAATGTGACCAAATGTGAAAACTTCTCCCCGGTAGTTTTTATAAATGGTTTCATATATATAATAATATAAAAAATAATGAATGGAGGGTATTTTTACCATGAATAATACTACATATAGTGTAAAGAAAAGTGAAATCGAAAGAAAATGGTATATAATCGACGCTGCTAATAAACCATTAGGTAGAGTAGCAACAGAAGCTGCAAAATTATTAAGAGGAAAACATAAACCAACTTATACTCCTCATATGGATGTTGGAGATCATGTTATTATATTAAATTGTAAAGATGCAGTTTTAACAGGAAAAAAATTAGATCAAAAAGTTTACAGACATCATTCTGGATATATTGGTGGAATGAAAGAAACATCTGCAAGAGTTATGATGGAAAATAGACCAGAAAGAGCTATGATGCTTGCAATAAAAGGTATGCTTCCACACAATAGCTTAGGAAGACAAATGCTTAAAAAAGTAAGAGTTTATGCAGGTAGTGAACATGAAAATATGGCTCAAAAACCAGAAGTTTGGGAGGTAAAATAATATGGCTAAAGCAAAATCAGTAAAAAATGTATTTTATGGTACAGGTAGAAGAAAAAAATCAATCGCTAGAGTTAGATTAGTTGAAGGTTCTGGCGTAGTTACAATAAACGGAAAAAGTATTGATGAATACTTTGGTACAGAAGTTTTAAAAACTATAGTAAGACAACCATTAACTGCTACTAACACAGTAGCAAAATATGATGTTATTGCTAAAGTTGTTGGTGGAGGTTTCACAGGTCAAGCTGGAGCAATCCGTCATGGTATAGCAAGAGCATTAAACGAAGCTAATAGCGAATTCAGACCAACTTTAAAATCAAATGGATACTTAACAAGAGATCCTCGTATGAAAGAAAGAAAAAAATACGGTCTTAAAAAAGCTAGAAAAGCACCTCAATTCTCTAAGAGATAGAATTTTAAAAAACTCGAAAGCATTTGCTTTCGAGTTTTTGTTTTCTTTTTAGAATTCACTAAGTACGAATTTTTTTACTTTTCTGGCTACCTGCTCTCTGTTTAACACATTTCCAGTTTTAAGATCGTAAAAACTAGTTCTTTCCTTATTGCAAATCATCCAGATTTCTACTTTTCCTGGCACATTTAAATCATTTGCTCCAATATAATAAATTGTTTTACCTTTTAATTTTTCTAATTTATCTACATTTAAAAATTTCTTAAATGATTTTGCTCTTTTTGTTCCTTCTTTTAATAAGATAGAATAATTTCGATTTCTTCTTTCATAAGATATTCTTATAGTATAGAACTTTCCGTCATGTGCTGAATTGTATACATTTTCTACTGTTGCCTCATGAATCCGCAATTTTCCTAACATAGTTTTTTCCTCCTTATTAATTTTAATTTGAGAATTGTTAATAATTTACTGTGTGTATTATATTACTTTTCTTTGGTTATGTCAATTATTATTTCCATGTATTATTTAAAATCTTCATAAATTTATAAGAAAATTTTTGAAGATTTGTAAATTTTGTTTGTAAATTGTTTAATGTTATTTGATAATTTAATTGTCTTTTTAAGTAAGATATTATTTTCTAGTTTTCCATATATATAAATTATTTCATTTTTATTTAAATTTCTATAATAATAGTCTACATTATCGTCATATGCTTTTATTTCTTAACTCTATATCAAATATCACTATTGACGTTTTTTGCTATTATATATATGTTTGTTACTATTTTTAAAGTACATTGAAGAATAAATAAAAGATGGTAATCCATGTTTAGCATATATTACCATCTATATAAATATATTTAAATTAATTTACACAGTTATCTTGACAAACTCATGTTATATTTCTTTCTACTAGCGTTTAGCGCTTCTTATAAATCACAGGACGAAAACCCCTGATGTTGCTCACACCGCCGCTTTGACCGTCACGGTATGCTGCTGGAAGAGCTGAACCATCAAGAGAGTGATACCGGCCTCGATAAGCTGTGTCTCCAGTTTCACAATTGGTGCAATTTTCTGTAGTCACTTCAAATACATTCCCTGCCATGTCGTAGATGTTATTCACTGCATGGTATCCAGTTGTTCTTATTTTATAGTTAAATACATCACTGTACCATCCTTTACCTCTTGAATCTATATCATATCTTGCAATTGTCCGTTTCTCCTTCTATTCCTGCTTCATATTTTGCTATATAGAAGCCTCCATATGTTCCTACGCTTGTTTTTATATCTTCTGCTTCTGGTGTATCTCCTGTTACTGTAAGTGTATCATATTTAGGATAATCCAATTTCTTTTGGAATATTTGTACTTACTTTCTTATTCTATCAATACTATTTTTTGTTGTCAATATTTTTATTATTAATTTGAAATCTGCTAAAATTTCATAATTTGAGAAATTTAAAATATATTAAAGACCTTCGTTTATATTAAAGTTTTATAAAATGATTTAGAACAATAAAGGGCGTGATTCGGTAAATTCTCTTAGGTATTCCTTACCGATTAAGCCCCTAAATTCTGACTTAAAGCATATAAAAATTTGGAACATGCCAAAATTTTTCTTCTTTGTTTAAACTTTTTGACACGTCCCAAATCTTTCCGTCTTAAATCTTTTTTATCCTATATTTTTATTTAATCCATCCCATAATACTATTTCATTTTCTGCCAAGCTCTTTTTTACGTCTATTATTCGTTGGTTTGCTGAACCTCTGAATTGTAGTTTTGGGTCTTTTAGTTCTTCTACAAATTTTCCATCTACTATGTAGTCTATATTTTCTAGCATTTGTTTTGTTGTTTCTCTATTTTCTTCTTTTACCATTTTTCCTAATATTTGTTCATCAAATGTAAAACCTGTGTAGCACCATATTTTTTTGTCTGGGTACTCTTGTTTTACTTTGCTTACAAGTGGTGCTAAACCTTCTTGATTTTTTTGTTCAAATGGCTCTCCACCTAGTAAGCTTAAGCCTGTTATATATTCTGGTTTTAAATCTTCTATTATTTGTTCTTCTTGTTTTTTAGTAAATTCTTCTCCATAATTAAAGTTCCATGCTTCTGGGTTAAAGCAGTTTTTGCAGTGATGGTTACATCCACTTACAAATAGTGATACTCTAACTCCTGGTCCGTTTGCTACGTCACATTTTCTTATTTTTGCATAATTCATTTTAATTAGCCTCCTTCGTCGGTTGGAGGTTGGAAGTTGGAGATTAGATTATATGGTAATTTTTTCGAAGCATTTACCTTAATTCTAACTTCCAACTTCTAACTTTCAACTTCTTATTATAAATGTAATACTCTTGCTTTTATTTCTTTTGTTTTTCCTTCGTTCCAGAAGTTTTCTCCTAAGTATCCGCATGTTCTTCTTGTTACGTTCATTTTGTTTTTGTCTTTATTTCCACAGTTTGGACATTCCCATTCCATGTTGTCATTTATTATTATTTCTCCGTCAAAACCACATACATGGCAGTAGTCTGATTTTGTATTGAATTCTGCATATTGTATGTTTTCATATATGAATTTTACTAAGTCTTCTAATGCTTTTAGGTTGTGTCTCATATTTGGAATTTCTACATATGAAATTGCTCCACCTGATGATATTTTTTGGAATTCACTTTCAAATGATAGTTTTTCAAATGCGTCTATTTCTTCTCTAACATCTACATGATATGAGTTTGTGTAATATCCTTTGTCTGTTATATCTTTTATTTCTCCAAATTTTTCTTTATCTATTTTGGCAAATCTGTAGCATAGGCTTTCTGCTGGTGTTCCATATAATGCAAAACCTAAACCTGTTTCTTTTTTCCATTTGTCTGTTGTTTCTCTTAGGTGTTTCATTACTTCAATTGCGAAATCGTGTCCTTCTTTAGTTGTATGTGATACACCTTTTATTAATTTTGTAATTTCATATATTCCTATATATCCTAAAGAAATTGTTGAATAGCAGCTATTTAATAGCTCGTCTACTTTTTCTCCTGCTGGCATACGTGTTATTGCTCCATATCTCCAATGTACAGGAGATGTGTCTGATAAAGTTCCTAGTAGTGCATAGTGTCTACACATTAAGGCTTCTTTACATATTTCTAATCTTTCATCTAATAATTTCCAGAATTTTTCTTCGTCTCCATCTGCTATAATTCCTATTTGTGGTAAGTTTATACTTACTACACCTTGGTTGAATCTTCCTTCAAATACATACTCACCTTTTTCATTTTTCCATGGTGCTAAGAAACTTCTACATCCCATTGGGCTGAATACATTTCCTTCATAATTTTCACGCATTTTTTTAGCTGATATGTAGTCTGGATATAAACGTTTTGCTGAACATTTTACTGCAAGTTTTGTTAGGTAATCATATTTTCCACCTTTTAGGCAGTTGTGTTCATCTAAAACATATATTAATTTAGGGAATGCTGGTGTTACATATACACCTTTTTCATTTTTTATTCCTTCATATCTTTGTTTTATAATTTCTTCTATAACCATTGCATTTTCTTCAATGTATTGGTCATCTTGTTTTAAGTTTAAGAATAATGTTACGAATGGAGATTGTCCATTTGTTGTCATTAATGTATTTATTTGATATTGAATTGTTTGAACACCTGCTTCAATTTCTTTTTTCAATCTTTGTTTTGCTATTTTTTCAATCATTTCATTAGATAATTCTTTTCCAAATTCTTCTGTTAATTGTTTTATGAATTTTTCATAGCTTTTTCTTACGTATTTTCCTAAGTGGCTAACATCTACTGATTGTCCACCATATTGGTTTGATGCTACTGCTGCAATTATTTGTGTCATTACTGTACATGCTGTTTGAAAGCTTTTTGGAGATTCTAGTAATTTTGCATTCATTACTGTTCCATTGTCTAACATATCTCCTATATTTATTAAGCAACAATTGAATATTGGTTGTAAGAAGTAGTCCATATCATGAAAATGAAGTATTCCTTCTTCATGTGCTTTTGTTATTTTTTCAGGTAATAAAATTCTTTTTGTTAAGTCTTTTGAAACTTCACCTGCTATATAATCTCTTTGTGTTGATGCTAATACTGCATTTTTATTTGAGTTTTCCTCTAATAATTCTTTGTTTTGATTTTTAATTAAACCTAATATAGATTCATCTGTTGTATTTGATTTTCTAACTAATGCTCTTGTATAACGATAAATCATGTATTTTTTAGCAAGCTCGAATTTTTTTATATCCATAAGTTGTTGTTCTATAATATCTTGAATATCTTCTACTAGTATTCTTTTTTTGTCTAATTCTTCAATATATTTTGTTATTCCTCTTATTTCTTCCTTTGTTATTCTTTCTTTTCTAGTTACTTCTTCATTTGCTTTTTGAATTGCTATTTCTATTTTTTCTCTATTATAGTCAACAGCTCTTCCATCTCTTTTTATTACCTTCATTTTTTGCTCCCCCTATTTTTTTTATATTTTTAGGAAAGTCATCCACGATAGTGGTGAGTTTCCTAAGAATATAGTTATGGAAGAATTAGATTTTCTTAAGTGGCTTTGCCACTTAGAAAATTTTATTCTTGCTTTTTTATGCTTTAATTATATATCAATATTTTGTATTTTCTGTTGCAATTGCAACTTTTTTTATTTTTTTATTTTTAAAATTCTGTATGCTTTTGTTTTCAGTATTTGTAGCAAATATTACAATTGTGTTACAAAACATTTTTGTCAGAAAATGTTGATTTTTCAGTAGTTTTAGGGTATAATCTTTACATAAAAGCAACCAGTATTTTTTGACAAACTTTCTAAATAGTTATATATTTACTGTGTAATATATTTATATATATATTAAGGGGGGTAATATTGTGGAGGAAATTTCTGATTTGATAACTAATTTAGAGTTGGGGTGCTCTAGAATTCAGAAAAAATCTTTTAAAAAGAATGAAACTATTACTACATATATTCAAAAAAGAAATCAAATTTGTATTTTGGTAAGTGGTAAAGCTGATTTAATTAGATACGATTTATATGGAAATAAAGATATTGTTGATAACTTTATTTCAAACGATATTTTTGGAGAGGCTTTTTACCCTGTTCATACTAATAATGAATTAACTGTTATAGCAAATACTAATTGCATTGTTTTATTTTTGATGCATGATGATATTCTAAAAAAATGCAAAACTAATTGTAAATTTCATAATGCTTTATCTTCTAGTATTTTAGAACTAACTTTAAATAATGCTATTCATCAAAATACAAGAATTGAAGTTTTATCGAAAAGAAGTATACGAGAAAAACTTTTAAGTTATTTTTCTATTTTATCTAGTAAGGATTTTAGTAAGACTATAACTATTCCTGTATCCTTTACTAATTTAGCTGACTATTTGAGTGTTGATAGAAGTGCTATGATGAGGGAAATTAAGAACCTTGCCAACGAGGGAGTTATTTCTAAAAATGGTAATAGGGTTAAATTATTGTATAAGTAATTTTTTTATATAGAAAAAATGGTTGCGCCATGCGGGCGATTGATAATCGCCCCTACATTATAAAATTATTTTTTCTAATTTTATAGGAAATCGATTTTCATTATTCAAGAAAAAAGGGCGTAATTCGGTAAATTTTCTTAGGTATTCCTTACCGATTACCCCCTACATTTTGTGTGCTTTCTTTATCTTAAAAATCCTTTTATTATTGCTTCTTCTGCTTCTTTTTCATTTAGTCCTAATGTCATTAACTTTGTTATTTGTTCTCCTGCTATTTTTCCTATTGCAGCTTCATGAATTAAGTTTGCATTTACGTCATTTGCTATTATTTCAGGAATTGCTATTACTCTTCCCTTGTCTTTTATTATTGCATCACATTCTACATGTCCAAAACATTTAGAATTACCTATTACATTTGACTTAAATTCTTGCATAGATTCTTCTGTTGCAACAGATCTTGATGTTACGTGTGTACTTGCATTTTCACCATTTAATTCTACTTCAAAGATTGTTTTTGCAATTTGTTTTTGTGCTGTCATTATTTTTTCTTTTACCACAAAATTTGTATTGCTTCCTAATGCTGCCTTTGTCGTTCTTATGGTAGAATCTACTCCTTTTATTTGAATAGTTTCCATTTCTAAAGTAGCATCATCTTCTAAAGTTACTTCTGTTACTGGATTTAGTATTTTCTTTCCGTTACCGCTACCTTCTCCATAATGTTTTTCTATATATTTTACTTTAGCTCCTTCTTCTAAGAAAAACCTATGAATTCCGTCATGTCTAGAGTCTTCATGATGATTATTGTGAATTCCGCATCCTGCTATAATTACTACATTTGCATTTTTTCCTATATAAAAGTCATTATATACTACATCAGTTAGTCCACTTTCTGTGATAATAACAGGTATATGTACAAATTCCATTTTTGTATTTTCTTTTACATATATATCTATTCCTGATACATCTTTTTTTGTTACAATATTTATATTTTCTGTTATTTTTCTTTCTATACCTTTACCATTTTTTCTAATGTTATATGCTCCTTCAAACTTTCCGTCGTTTACATCTGTTATTTTGTTTAATAACTCTATATCAACATTTCCCATATTCTTCTCCTTTTTGTATTATTCTTTTAATTTGCTACAGGTATTACTTTCAAATACTTCTTTTAAAACTTCTTCTTTTTTACCTTTGTTTTCTATTTTTCCATTTTTCATTAGAATTACATCATCTGCTATGTTCAATATTCTTTCTTGATGTGAAATAATAAGAGTTGTTCCTTTTATAATTTTTCTCATATCTTCAAAAATTTTGATTAAACTTTGAAAACTCCATAAATCAATTCCCGCTTCTGGCTCATCAAATATTGCAAATTGTGAACCTCTTACAGCAACACTTGCTATTTCTATTCTTTTTAGTTCTCCACCTGATAATGAACTGTTTACTTCTCTATCTATATATTCTTTTGCACATAAGCCTACTTTAGATAAAATGTCACAAGCTTCTCTTCTATTCAAATCTTTTTCTGCTGCAAGTTTTAGAATATCATATACTGTTATTCCCTTAAATTTAACAGGTTGTTGAAACGCAAAGCCCATTCCTAATTTTGCTCTTTCGTTAATATCTAAATTTGTAATATCTTGTCCTTTTAATATAACTTGTCCTTTATCTGGCTTTTCTATCCCCATAATTATTTTTGCAAGAGTTGACTTCCCAGAACCATTTGGTCCTGTAATTACAACAAATTTGTCTGAATCTATAGTTAAATTTATATTATTCAATATTTCTTTATTATCTCTTTTAAAACATATATTTTTTAATTCTAGCATTGTTTATTTTTCTCCTTATATTTTTATATTTCTTCTTACTTATGTTAATACATTTTTTAGTTAATGTCAAGTAGAAAAGTGACAATAGGACAGAAGACAATGGGAGGACAATGGGACGGAGTTTTTGTCACTAGGTTTTCAGCAACTTTTCATTTAAAAATTGGTCTCAAACCCTAGTGACAAAAACTCCGTCCCATTGTCCTCCCATTGTCTTCTGTCACATTGTTACTTTTGTTCTTATTGAACTATGTCCATCAAGTTACTTTTTTCTATTCCTTCCAAGTTGTAGTAGGTGTTTGGTGTTGTTCCTATTATTACTGCTTCTGCTAGTAATACTTGGTTTATTATTTTTTCTTCTGTTGTTTTGAATGGTGTTAATATTATTACATTACATTCTACTTGTAAATACATTCTATGTAAGGTTTGATTAATTCCTGCTTCTTCGAATTCTGACTTTAAATTTGTGTCTAGGTTTCCTATTATTTCTAGTTTTACATCTATATTTGGCCCTCTTCCTGATAGAATTTTCGTTCCTGTTAGGTTTCCTAAACGCATTTTAAAACTATTATTTTCTTCTTTATTTAACTCTTCTTGAATTTTAATTGCTACATCTGAAATTATTTCATTAACTGTAATTACGTTTGAGCTTATCATTGATATATTTCCATTTGTGTCTTTGCTTACATTACACAAATCATCATAGCTATATCTTGACATTACTACAGTAGCTTGTTCATTAGATATTTTTGTTGCTACAGATTTTGCTATATTTTGACATTGCTTATCCATAATTGGTGTGATTGCTTTTGTAATTTGTATAAATGTAGATATTGCAATTAAAATTATTATAGTTATTTTTAGTATTTTTACCTTTACTTTATTATCTTTATTATTTTTGTTAGCTATACTAATATTAAGTTTTGGTATGAGTAGTCTCCTTCTTGAATAGATTTTATCCATAGCATTTTCCTCTCTTTCCTATATTCTAAGGAAAGCCATCTACATTAATAGTGGATTTCCTTAGAATATAGTTATGGAAGAATTAGATTTTCTTAGCGAAGAATGAGCTTAGAAAATTTTATTCTTGCTTTTTATATTATATTAGTATATTTTTATTTTAGTTCATTTTTATATAAAAATTATAATATAGCAAAATAGAGTACTTATTTAAAAGTACCCTATTCCTCCAACTATCATAAGTACACAGAGTATAATATAGCAAATGGTAAAAACAGCATATGCTCCTACTCTTTTATCATGTTCATTTGTGAACATTTTTGCTGCTGCCAATGTAGCTACAATTACTAAAAACTATAGCTTTTCCCATATTATTTTTCTCCTTTTTGGTTGGTCTGGAAATAATGTTTTCAAAAATTGTTAACTGTTGCTATAATAGTAATATATCATGATATTAACATAACTTCAAGGATATATAGTAATTTTTTTGTAGTATTTTGGGCATATGTTTTTTCTGTCTTCTGACTTCTGACTTCCGACCTCTGACCTCTAAATCGACATTGGTATAAATAGTTGTTGCCCTATTTGCAGATTTTTTTCGTCTTCTACATTATTTAATGTAGCAATTGCATCTACTGTACTTCTAAATCTTTTTGCTATTTTCCACAAAGTATCTCTTGGTTTTACAAAGTATATTATTATGCTATATTTTTCCTCACTTCTATTTTCTTCTATATTTACTTCTTCTATTACACTTATATCTTCGTTTTTATAAGTATCTACTATAAACTCTAAGTCTATTTTAATATCTATACTTTCATCTGGCATTATTACAAAGTCTTTTGTCTGCACTTGCATGCGTGTATTTATTCCTGCTTCACTATTTATTCTTGGACAATTCATATTAAAGTCAAATGGCAATGTTATTGTTTTTGAATCCAATTTTGAGCTATTGCTTGATGCAAATAATAGTTTTACTTCTACTTCTCCTCCATATATAATTCTGTCTGATAATATATTTTGACTGTTTATATGTGGTTTTATATCTACATCATAAATTTTATTACTTCCTATTTCTGAAATTACTTGTTTATCTCTTATGCTACACAAATCTTTTACTATTTCCCTTTTAGCTATTACCTTTATTATTTTTTGTTTATATACTAAATTTACAGTTGGACTGTATAAGTCTTGTATTATATCTAAACTTTTATTTTGGTATACACATGCTGTTATTTCTATTTCTATTTCTGCATATATTGAATGTTCTTCCATACTGTTTGGCTTTAATAATATATTTTTAATTTCGAATTTTACATCACAAATGTTTTCGTCTGTTACATCTTGCATATCTATAAATCCCATAATTGGTATTAGTGAGGTTTTTGTGCAAATTCTATTATCTGTTGTTAAATACATTATTTTTACTTCTGCATCTGCTTTTACTAATATTTTATTATAGCTTACTTTTGTTTCTTCATTTTTTATATCAATATTTACTTTCATTATTTCCATAAGTTCATCTATATTGTCTATTACTATTGTATCTTTTGCGTAAACTTTTGTATTCCCTGTTCCTAAAAGCGAATTGACATCAAAGTGTTTCTTTAGTAATTGTATGTCTTTTATATCATTTATCCCCTCCATAAATTCTAAGTTGTCGTTTGAATATGCCTTTAACTCAATATCAAGTATTGCTCTTACATTTATTTTTCTTCCGTTTAATACTCTACACTCAATTTGTTTTATTCCAAAATTACTTTCAACCATCATGCCTACTCGTAAACTTTCAAAATCTATTATTTGCGAAAAGTCTAAAGTAGTATTTAAGCTTCTTACTTCTGATTGCTCATCATCTGCTAAGTACATTATATAAGCATTTATTGAACCTTCAATTTTTATTTTTCCGTCCATAACTTCTTTTTTATAAATACAAATATTAGCATCTGTATTTATTGTATTTAAAATATCTGGTTTTATATCTGGAACAACAAAATCCTCTTCTATAATAGCTGTATCTATTTTTTGTCCAATTATTTGGTTGATACATAGAGTCTCCTTTGTAGCCTCTACTGACATAACAATATACCTCCTTTACATTCTATTAGTAATAAGTATATTGTACGTGCATAAAAAAAATTCCTATTTCTAGGAATTTTACGCTTTATTAATTTTATCTTATACCTTTGCTGTTACTTCTGGTGGAATTAAAGGGTTATAATTTTCACCATCAAATACATCAACTTGAACTGTTCTTGTTAATACATCTGTGTAACTATAGGTTGCATTTCTTTCGTTTTCATCATATTTTACTACAAATATGTTAGGATACGCCTTTGCAATTGTAGCTTCTCTTTCAAAAGTTTTACTTCTTCCTAAAGAACCTTTTACAACTACTTTTTTGCCTATCATATCATCTATTTCAGTTTTTAAATTTGCGATTTCACTTTGTAAAATCATAGCTATCACCTACTCCCTTAAGATAGGCTTATTCTATCATAAGTATGCTTTTTTGTCAAAAGAACTCACTTGTTGTCATTTTCTGTAATGCACTGTTTTCAATTAGTTTGTAGTTTTATTACAATTGTGTTACAATATCATTTCTTTATTGTTACAAGTGTCATTTATTCGGTTATTTTTATCTCATTTTAGCCATTCCTTCGAAGAGTGGGCGATTAATAATGAACAATTACTCACTATTCATTATTAACTATTACCTTCTTCCCCATACTTCCTATGCCATCAACCCCATCTCTTCCATCCCTTAATTCTTCTTCTATATCTCTTATAGTTAAATATCTTGTGTTGTCGGTTAGAGCTATTCTTTCAGCTACTATTAGTGGGTCTATAAAATCTATCATTATTCTTTTTGGTGATGATGCAAAGTTTGCGCCAGCTGACATTATTGCTTCATAGTAGCTTTGACATGCACCTGCAAAAATTGCTATATCTTTTGACTTTTCCTCACACCATTTTCTTGCTTCATATACAGTATTTATAAAATGTCTTGAATTCCTATAGTTGTATATGTCATTGAAACCTGTTCCCTTTTTTATCATTCCATCATGACCAGTTATAACAATTATATCTGGGTTATATCTATCTAATAACATTCTAATTACTTTAGCTTGTTTATTTTCTGGTATATTTTTGACAACTGCATCTAGTCCTAAACTTTTATAGTATTTCATAGATTTGTTGCTATACCTTTTGTCTCCATCTAGGTGCAATATTCTTCCTGTATATATTTTTCTAAATCCTCTTTTATTATCTTCTGGAAAGTTAAAAAACTTTCTTTTTGTTTTAATACTATATTCCTCATCTTGCATATATTTTTGAATTCTTTCTAGAATTTGATTTTCTATATGTTTTACTTTTTTATTAACTATTCGTTTATCTATTATTTCCAAGTCCTCAGCTGGACTATCTGCTTCGATTCTATGTGTTAAACCTTTTAATATATATATATCTTTATTATTGCTTGTCTTTATTATATTAGTAATTTCAAAAATAACATCTTTATTATATGAAATTCTTCCTACTATGTCTCCTTTTCTAAATTTTTTCATATTCTCACCTCATATATTTGCTATTATATGATATGTCGAATATTGTAGAATTGTTACATTTAATTATATTTCATTTTTGCTTGCTTTTATTTAATTTTTGTTGTATAATTAATAGGACCTTTTTAGGTTTAAATATTTTTAATTATTAAGTAGATCATTTCCTTCTATTCTAAAAGTTTATGGAGTCAATGTGTCAAAAGATGTTAAATCTAGAAATTAATGAGGGAGGTAATCTATATTATGGAAGATAAAACTTTAGTATGTAAAGATTGTGGTTCTGAATTTGTTTTTACTGCTGGTGAGCAACAATTTTATAGTGAAAAAGGGTTTACAAATGAACCACAAAGATGTGCTGATTGTAGAAGAGCTAGAAAAGCTCAAAGAAACAATTTTAATAACTAATAACATATAATAAAAGGAGATGTAAAAAAAGTGTGTCAAAAGGAACGGAGCATATTGACACACTTTTTTTTACATCTCCTTTTATTTTTTAACCTACTTTATCTTCTTTCATATGGCTATATTTCATTTTTGTTGCCATTCCTCCTCTTATGTGCCTTTCTGCTTTATTTTCATCTAATATTTCTCTTACTTCGAGTGCTAATGCAGGGTTTATCTTTAAAATTCGTTCACTTAAGTCTTTGTGCACAGTTGATTTACTTACTCCAAATTTCTTTGCAGCACCTCTTACTGTATCTTTTGAATCTATAATATAATGTGCTAACTCTATTGCACGTTCTTCTATTGAGTAACCTTTCATTTTTACGAAAACCTCCATAAGAATACTTTTGTTTAATTGTATTCAAGATAGGCATGTATTAGAACGTTTTTCTATTTATAATAATTTAATGGATTTACATATTCGCCATTTACTCTTATTCCTAAATGTAAATGTGCTCCTGTTGTTGCTCCATTTGTTGGGTTCCCGGTTGCTGTCTTTGTATTGGTTTCCGTACTACTCCATATACATTTTTTGGCCCTACAAAACCTATAACTTGTCCTTGTAAAACTTCTTGCCCTGTTTCTACTATATATTCTGGTGATACATGACAATATGTTATTTTCATATTTTCTGTTGATAATGTTATTGAGTATCCTCCTCCTCCTAAAAAACCTGTATATGTTATTGTTCCATTTACTACTGCTATTAATTTGCTATTTTGTGGTGCTCCTATGTCTATTCCTTTATGATATGAAGAAGCTCCTGCTGTTGGAGATACCCTTTTTCCAAAGTATGAATTTATTTTGGTATAACCTGGTGCTGGCCATACGAACCCGTGAAGAGCTTATTTGCATGTTTTCTATAGTATTTAAGTCATAGTCTGGTATTATACCTCCTGATATAGTTGGCGTGAATAGACATGTAATTAATAAGATTAAAATTATTAAACTAAAAATTATATAATAAAATGGCTTCAAAAAAGAGCCTAGCATAAAGATTCCTCCTTTATTTTAAGCCCCTATTTTTATTTAATTAGCAATTATCTTTTAAATGCAAAGAATTTGCTAATAAAGAAATTCAATATAATTACTATTACTGTAATTATGCATTTATTTATTAGGTATGCAATGTTATCACTAAGTAATCCATAGAACATATGTATAACATCATTTAATAGAAAAACCCCTATTATTTCTATTATCATTGTAAATGCTCTTCCTAATATGAATTTTCCAAATTCTGTTAGTTTCTCTCTTGTTCCATTTGCTTTAGATACAAATACCCATTTTCTATTTGTAAAATATGCAAATAATATAGAACATATAATTCCTATTGTACTTGCAATATTTCCTTCCACTCTAAATATTGCTTTTAATATATATGAAATAATAATATTTACAACTGTTGTTAATATTCCAAATATTGCATATGATATTACTTCTTTTGTGAATACTTTCTTTACTAATTCATTTATTTTTTCCATTTTATTGTTCCTTTTATAAATTAATTTTGTTTTAGTACTCACTTTTTATATATTAAAGACTAGAAAATATATTTATCTTCTAGTCCCCTAATTCGTTTATTTATAATAATAACTTTATCGATATTTAAGTTCATTATTATACTTAAAGTGGCAGGGGTAGTAGGACTCGAACCCACACAGGCAGTTTTGGAGACTGATGTGCTACCATTAACACTATACCCCTATGTACTAATACTTTATTATATTAGCACATTTTTTATTCTTATGCAAGAGATTTTTGATATTTTTATTATATTTCACTATTTCATTTATTAGGAGTGTCCCAAGCGTTCCGATTTCGGAACGGAAAGGACCGTCCCTACCGTGCGCAGTTTTACTTATAAAGTATAGGGCGGAAGCCTATTGTGTAAACTCTGTCTCCAAAATTGAAGTCACGGTAGGACGCTGGATTGCCAGAACCTGTATTTTCGAAACTGCCGTCCACGATAAACTAAAAAGTTATTACCATAGGCATTACAATTTTCTGTAGTCCATTCGCATACATTTCCAGCCATGTCATAGATATTATTTACTTGTTTGTATCCTGTTGTTGTAATTCTACCTCCTGCTACACTATTATAAATTATATCCGGCTTCCACTCATACCTACTGCATAACCATTTCCAGCATTATCTTTGATTAATACTTCAAGATTATAGGTACCAGCAGAAGGAGCTTTTGCAACTCCAGTATAACTTCCATCTGAACTAATAGTGAAAGTTCCACTTGTTTTGGCTCCTGTACTCTTATTTGTTAAAGTCCAAGTTCCGAGTAGTTCTTAGTCCTGATTCAGAATCTTTTGCTTTCCCATGAAACTTAATCTCATGTGTTCCAGGATAAATTCCATCCATTGTAAATCCTGGTACTGGACTAGTAAGGTCTTTAACTTCTATACTTTCTACACCACCCCAATAAGTTCCATAATAACTTCTATAGTAAACTTTGTCTTTTAAATATAAATTTGAAATTGTTGCTGTAGATACACCTTGTTTTGAACCTGTACTAGATTGCGAATTAGTATTATACCATATTAAGTAACCTGATCGTGCCGTTAGTGTAACTGTTGCTTTATGAGTTGTAGCATTCCAAGTATAAGAGGCTGTAATAGCACGTGAAGTTGACAGAGGCGTAGATGTTTTTGCAGTCAAATTAGCTGTTCCAGTATTTCCTGCATTGTCTAATACTGAACCATAGACTGAATATGAAACAGCTGGATTTAAGTCTGAAAAAGTTGCTGTTGAACCTGATGAAATATTTTTAGTCGAAATTAGACTGCTTCCGTGATTTTAGGTTAAGAGTTATAGTATTTCCAGAAGGTATTCCAGTTTCATTATCTTCTGCTATGGCCTTTATTTTTAATGCTGTATAGTCTGTGGATGATATTGTTAATGTTAATTTTGGATTATTTGAATCTTTAACAACAAAAGAAGAATAATTAGAATAATTTACTCCGTCAAATAACCTTGCTGAAACTGTGGTATTATTTTCTAATTCCTCAGCAATTGTTCCAATATTCCATTCGGTTTGAGGCGTAATTGTATTAGGATCCCCAACATAGTATTGAATACTATATTCTGTATCTGTTGATATGTTGACGTTAGCTTTATGTGTATCCTTATTCCAAATTGGTTCACCAAACGTAATATTTCCTGATAATTCTATTTGAGTTCCTCCATAGCATTCTATTTCAAAATTATTACTTATTTCACTATTATCTTTTAATACTGCTATTATTGTTGCTTTTCCTACTGCTTTTAATGTTACTTTTCCATTTTCGTCTATCTCTGCTATATCTGTATTACTACTACTCCATGTTACTCCTGAATTTTGTATGAATTTTGGTACTGAATTTGCAGTTAGTTGTATTTCTTCATTTACTTCCCCTGATGATTTACCAGTTATTTCTATTCCTGTTAATTGCATGTCTCCTATTTTTGTATTATTTTTGTCTTCAATTGTATAATAGAATTTTCCTTTATATTGTATTCCTTTTGGATAGTATATTGTATGTGATTGCTCATTTATAATATATATATCAAATAAATTATCTATTGAGGTTTCTTTGTTTTCTATTTTATAATAATCTTCTCCATAATTTAAATCTATTTTTTCAAGTTTAGCTAAGTCTATGACATAGTATTTTTCATTATCGTTTATATTCTTTTTTAATAAAACTGTGTTAGTATATTCATTTATTGTTGGCAAAGAGTTATTTTTACTATAATAATTTTCTACTTTTTCTTGTAGTTTTAATATATCTGTTTCTAAGTTTGCTCTTTCCATTTTTTCCATATAATCATTTATATTTATACTTATAGTAAACGCTAATACTAACATTATGGCTACAGTAAGTGATAGACTTAGTAATGTTATTCCTGAATTAGATTTTAATTTTTTTTTCATTTTTATTCTCCCTCTCTTATATATTCAATAAAAAGGGGCGTAATTCGGTAATTCTAACGGGTAGTCCTTACCGATTAAGCCCCTACAATCTCAACTTTAAATAGCGTACTTTTTTATTTTTTTACATATCTTCTTCTTTATTTATATCTTTTAGTAATTCTAATTGAGAAATAAGTAATGCTTCCATTTTTGCTTTATATACATCAAATTGTTTTTTGGTGTCTTCTAGCTCTTTTTTCTTCATTAATATTTCTTGACCTAAGTCTTCTACAGATTTTTTAGCATTTCCTTCTGCTTCTTTTATGATTTGTTTTGCTTGCTCTTTTGCTACATTTTTAACTTCTTCTGCTGTGTTTTGTGCCATTACTAATGTGCTTTGTAATGTACCTTCTATTGTTCTGTAATGTGCTAAGCTTGATTCTAATTCTTCAATTTTGTTTCTTAATTCTGAATTTTCTTTATATGATTTTTCATAGTCTAATGTTAATTCATCTAAAAATTCATCTACTTCCTCTACACTATATCCATTCATCATTTGTTTAGAAAATTTTTTATTTTCAATGTCTAATGGTGTAATCATATTTATTCCTCCAACTTATCTGCTTTTATAATTGTGTATTTTTAAGCCATGAAACAGATAATTTATTTTTTATTTCTTCTCTTGCCATTTCATTTGTTATATCATAATTGTATGGTGCAATTAAAAATATTGAATTAGATATTTTTTGTATATGTCCATCTAAAGCATGTACTGCTCCACTAACAACATCTACAATACGTCTTGCAACATCTTTATTTACATATTCTAAATTAATAATTACAGATTTTTTTTCTTTTAATAAATTACATATTGCTTCTGATTGTTCAAATGTTGTTGGTTGTGATATAACCATTTTTATTTGATTTGCTTGTGGCATATTCATTACTTTATTTGAACGTCTATTCCAAAAATTTTTATTTTCTTCTACTTCATCTTCTTGTTCTTCTTCATATTCATATTCTTCTTCATCATATTCTTCTTCATTTGTGTCAACTCCAAATAAATCTAACACTTTGTTCATTATAGCTCCTGACATATCTAACCTCCTAATATATTGTCATTAGTATTATACTGCTATAAGTATCTATCTTTTTTGCATTATTGTCAATACTTTTTTGTATTTGTAATTCTTTTTTAATATCTTTGTAATATTTTCGTAACATTATATTTCTAGCTCATCGTATAATAAAATTGTTCTTTTATTTTTTATTTCTTCTTCACTTACTTGCTTTTCTTTTAATTCTGCATTTGTATAATTTTCTATAATTGAGTATTTATCACTTTGCTTTAATATTTTTATATATATCTTGTCCACATATCCTACACTTTTTCTTATAACATAAGCTAAATCTTCATTTTCATATTTAATAGCTTTGTTAGGTACTTTTAGTCCCTCCTCACTCCACCATATTATATCAAATGAAATTTTTCTATAATTAATTAGTTCTTCTACACTATCATCTATTTTTAGTACCACTAAACTCTTTTCATTTTCTTCTTGAGCTATATATTCAACTTTTGCTGTAATTTCTCTGCTATTTGCTAAACGTATTTTTATATTACTTCCTATTTCAAATTTTGCTTCATTCATAGTTTCATTTTTTAGAACACAGGCAATTTCACAGTAAAAGTTATCTATTATTTTTCCACTTTCTTCACTAGTTGCTACTATTTCTCCTGTTTTTAATTTCAAATCTTCTAACATAGTTTTACTTAATGATGCTAAATTACTTGGTTTTAGAACTTCTTCTAATCCATCTACACGATATGATACAACTCCAGATTTTGTGGCTTTAATATATTCTGAGCCACTATTTAATTGATTTTCATAGCCACTTCTTTCTTCTATTAATTGTTTTAAATATGAACCTGATGGACTTTTTTCTCCAGCTATTTTAGCTTTTTTTGCAATTAATGTATTTAATTCATTTCTATATTCTTTCATTTTTTGTAAGTCATTCAATTGACCAGACTCATATATTTTTTTTTGAATTTGATTATCTATAGTTTTAATATCATTAGAATAAAGAGGATTTTCCTTTTCCATTGCTTCTCTTATTTTTACATCAAGGTTCGCTATTTTTTCTATTAAGTTTTCTTCCCCTTTTGTATAATACCTAAATATTGCATCTCCTTTTGCTACTTTTTCTCCTTCTGATTTTATTTGTGACATTCCGTTTTTATAGTTTTCGCCTTTAATTACTGTTTCATCTCTTATGATATAGCCTTGAACTTGCTCTTCAAAAGATATTTTTCCATTTTCTATTAAAAAAGTCTCTGTTGGATTTATTATTAGATTAATAATTCCAGAAACAACATATACTAATAAAAAAAGTAGCAGTACTGCAATGATAATAATATATTTCATATTATTTTTATTCTTATCTTTCTTCACTTTTATCATTCCTTTATATCAAATCTATAAT